>JAJTHD010000013.1 GCA_021297925.1 Lysobacteraceae bacterium | reverse complement strand
CGGCGCGATCTTCGTCGACCGCATCCTCTCGACCCCGATGCGCTACCCGTGCAACTACGGCTACGTGCCGCACACCGTCTGCGGCGACGGCGACCCGGTGGACGTGCTGGTCATCCTGCCGCTGACCTTGGTGCCGGGCTCGGTCATCCGCTGCCGCCCGGTCGGCATGCTGAAAATGACCGACGAGGCCGGTGAGGACACCAAGGTGGTCGCCGTGCCGGTGCCGAAGGTCTTCAAGGGCTACGAGCACATCACCGACATCGCCCAGGTCTCGTCGAACTGGCTCGAGCGCATCGGCCACTTCTTCGAACACTACAAGGACCTCGAGAAGGGCAAGTGGGTGAAGGTCGAGGGCTGGGAAAACGCCGAGGCCGCCCGCAAGGAGATCCTCGATGGCGTGGCCCGCTACAACGCCACCCCGGACGCCGAAAAGCCGAAGTTCTGATCGCCCGCCTTCGCGACAAGCGCCCCTTCCGAACCCCGGCCACGCGCCGGGGTTCGCCGTTCCGTGCGCCGGGCCTCTGACGCATCGCGGGAGGGCGGCGTATCCTCCCCGTGTGGCGGCCGCCCGGAAGGCCCCGTCCCGCATTCGAAGGAGACCTTCATGTTCGTCCTGATCGCCGGCCGCGACCTCCAGCAGGGCAGCGACCTCGCCGACACGCTCTCGAACCTCGGCCTGCAGTGGGAGGTGGCGTGGCAGAACGACGCGGCAGGCGCCCAGTCGGTGCTGGAGTCCCGAGGCGTCGACGTCATCGCCGCCGATGGCGGTGACGTCCGCGGCATCGACCTGCTGCGCCGCGCCCGGGACAAGCATCCTCAGGCCGTCCGGCTGCTGTTACTGCCGCCCGGCGCCGAACCCGGCGCCGCGGCCATCGACATCGCCCACCGCCACCTCGCTCTGCCGCTCAAGGCACAATCCCTCATCGACGCCGTCGAAGGCATCGGCGAACTGCTCGACCTGCTCGACAACCCCGGGCTCAAGACCAAGATCGGCGCGATCGCCCAACTGCCGCCCGCGCCAACGACCTACCTCGCCATCTCCAAGGCGCTGGCCGACCCGAACATCGGCGCGCACCAGGTGGTGCAGATGCTGTCCAAGGACCCGGCGCTGGTCGCCAAGGTCCTGCGCGTCTGCAACTCCGCGTTCTTCTCCGGCGGCCGGCCGGTCGCCGACCTGAAGGCGGCGGTGGTCCGCCTCGGGCTCGAGACCCTCCGCCGCGTCGTGCTCGCCGCCGAAGCGCTGTCCGCCAACAATGGGCCCGAGGCCGAGGCCGTCCGGCGGCGCGCGTTCTTCGCCTCGCAGCTGGCCGCACGCCTGCTGCCCGGCCCGAGCGCCGAGATGGCGGCCACCGCCGCCCTCCTCGCCGAACTGGGCCGGCTGCTGCCCGGCTTCAAGAACGCGGACGGCCGCGACGGCGAGGCGAGCTACGCCGATGCCGCCGCGTGGCTGCTCGGCCTGTGGGGCCTGCCGATGCCGATCGTCGAGGGCGTGGCCTTCCACCTGACACCGAACCGCTCGAGGCAGCGGGGCTTCTGGATCGCCGGCGCCGTCCACGTCGCGCACGCCATGGTCGGCGGCATCGCGCTCGACGAGGCCTGGGTGGATTCGGCGGGACTGCGCGACAAGCTGCCCGAATGGCAGCGGCTCGCAGGCAAGCTCGCGGACGCCGAGAACGAATGAGCCTCCGCGTCGCGCTGGTCGACCACGGCGACGGTTTGGCCTTCGCCGGACTGCGGGCGACGCTGCCGGGCGACTGGGTGGTGCGCGAGGACCTCGGGGCCGCCGAGGCCTTGGAGGAAGCGAGTGTTGGCGGGCTCGACGCGGTGATCGCCGCGCCCGGGCCCGAAGGGGACGCACTCGCGACGCTCGCCGCGGTGCAGATCGCCCGGCCGGACGTGCTTCGCGCCCTGGTGGTCCCCGCGGACATGCCGGCGTCGGAAGCGGCGCACCGCGAGGCCGCCCCAGGCGTGCAACAGGTCCTGCGCAAGCCGTTCGGCGAAGGCGAGGTGCGCGCCACGATGCGACGGCTCCTGGCGGTGAGGGCCCTGCTCAGCGATCCCGCGCTTCGCGCGCAGCTCGGCCGCATCGACCGCCTGCCCACCGCGCCGACGAGCTACCTCGGCCTGCGCATGGTGATGGCCGACGACGGCAGGACGATGGCCGATGCCGTCGCCGTGGTGCAACGCGACCCGGCGCTGAACGCGCGCGTGCTGCGCCTCGCGAACTCGGCGCTGTACGCGCGCGGACGCGCGATCACCGACCTCGCGACGGCGGTGTCGAGGATCGGGCTGGACGGGCTCGCGCCGCTGGTGCTCGCCGGCGAGGTGTTCAACCGCTTCGACCGCGCCGAGGACGCCGCCAGCGAGCGGCAGGCCTTGCTTTCCGCCGCGATCGCGCAGGCCATCTCTCCCTCGCCGAGAGTGGCCGGACTCGCGGCCGGTGCCGCCCTGCTCGCCGATCTCGGGCGCCTGCTGCCCACATCGATCGCCCTCGCCGCCACGCCGGCCGGGGAACCCTGGCGGAATTCGCCGCGACCGGCCCAGCTGGGCGCGGCGCTGATGGCGCTGTGGGGGTTGCCGATGGAAATGGTGGAGGCCGTCGCCTACCACGCCGTGCCGTCGGGCCTGCCGGGGCGCGGGTTCGACGTCACCGGCGTCGTTCATGTCGCACGGGCGTTGGCGATGGGGACGCCGATCGACCAGGCCTGGCTCGCCGGCACGGGCCTCGCGGACCGGGTCGAGCAGTGGAAGACGCGCGCGGCAGATCTTGCCGCGCGCGCAGCGGACGGTGCCGGCTGAGCCGGCACCCGGGGCCTTACGGCAACATCACTGTGTCGATCACGTGGACCACGCCATTGCCGGCCTGCAGGTCGGTCGCGGTGATGGTCGCGCCGTCGATGGTGGCCTTGCCATCCGTGACCGCGATCGCGGCATCGGCGCCGTTCACCGTCTTGGCCGAGGTCAGCTTCACCGCATCCGCGGCGAGCACACGGCCCGGCACCACGTGGTAGGTGAGGACCGCGACCAGCTGGGCCTTGTTCTCCGGCTTCAGCAGGTTCTCGACCGTGCCCGCGGGCAGCTTCTCGAACGCCGCGTTGGTCGGCGCGAACACGGTGAACGGACCGGCGCCCTTCAGCGTGTCGACCAGATCGGCCGCCTTCAGCGCCGCGACCAGCGTCGAGAAGTCGGGGTTGCCGGCGGCGATGTCGACCACGGTCGAGGCCGTCTGCGCGGCAGGCGCCGCGTCCTTGCCCCCGTGGTTGTGGGCGATGGCGGGAACGGCGAACGCGACGGCGAGCAGGGCGGCGAGGCCGAGGCGGATGGGAGTGTGCTGCATGGGGATGGTCCTTGAGAGGAGGAGGTGGGGGCGTGCGCGATGGCACGACGCCACGGTGTCGCATTGCCCGTCGCCAACGCGTGGCGGCGGCGTGCACGTGTCGTGCGCGGCGCGTCGTGTTCGCGTCGCGATGGGGTGGCGATGCCGTGACGGGCGTCCACGCGCGCTTCACCGCCGATCCGGAGTCTGCAGGGGCCCGTCTTCCGACATGCCGATGATCGCCCGTTCTTCCAACGATGCCGCGCCCACCCGCTTCGGCCTTTGCGTGGCCGCAACCCTCGCATTGTCGACGGCCGCTGCGCTGCCGGCGCAGGCGCTGCAACCCGCACAGCACGCGCGCGTCGCACTGATCACCGACCATGCCGCCGTCGCGCCGGGGCAGTCGATCCATGCCGGTCTACGGATCGCGCATGACGAGGGCTGGCACACGTATTGGGTGAACTCGGGCGACTCGGGGCTCGCCACGCGATTCGACTGGACGATGCCTGCCGGTGCGACGGCCGGCGACATCGAATGGCCGGCGCCGGAACGCCTGCCCTTCGGCGATCTCGTCAACCTCGGCTACAAGGGCGATCTGGTCCTGCCAGCGCGCCTGATGGTGCCGGCCGATGCGCGGCCCGGCGCGCGCTTCGAGGCGACGCTGCGGGCGCGCTGGCTGATTTGTGCCGATGTCTGCATCCCGGACGAAGCAACGCTGACGCTGTCGCTGCCCGTCGCGACGGCGGCCCGACCTTCGGAGGACGCGCCTCGCATCGCCGCGGCCTTGGCCCAGGTGCCGGTCGAGGAACCGGGCTGGCAAGGGCGGACCCGACGCACCGCTGCGGGCGTCGAGGTCGAGGTGCACGGCTGCGCGGCCGCGCTCGGCGACGCCGGGCGCCTGGAGGTCTACCCGAAGACCGCACAGGTCGTCGCCAACACCCGCATCGACGCGCGCCATGATGGCGACGGCGTCCTCCGTTTCACGCATCCGGCCAGCGAGTTCTTCGCCGGGATGCCGGAGACCGTCGAGTGGGTGCTGGTGCGCCACGACGGGGACGTGCGCCGCGCCTTCGCCGTCCGGCTGGCCGGCGAGGACGCGATGGCGCTCGCCGCGCCGCCGGCTCCCGTGGCGCCTCCCGCCAGGCCGATGGCGGATCCGCCGCAGGAGGAGGCGCCCGGATTGGCCCTGGCCTTGCTGTTCGCGCTCGCCGGTGGCGTGATCCTTAACCTGATGCCCTGCGTGTTCCCGGTGCTCGCGCTGAAAGCGCTCTCGTTCGCCCGAGGCGCCGGCCACGCCCGGCGCCATGCGGTCCTCTACGCGGTCGGGGTGGTGGTGTCTTTCCTCGTGCTGGGGGGACTGCTCGTTGCGTTGCGCGGTGCCGGCGAGGCCGTGGGCTGGGGCTTCCAGCTCCAGGCACCGGGCTTCGTCGCCGCGATGGCGCTGCTGATGGCGGCGGTCGGCTTCGCGCTCTCCGGACTCGCCGCGCCGGGCGCGTCGCTGATGGGGCTGGGTCAATCGCTCGCCGAAGGCGACGGCGATCGCGGCGCGTTCTTCACCGGCGTGCTCGCCGTGGTCGTCGCCAGTCCCTGCACCGCCCCCTTCATGGGACCAGCGATCGGCGTTGCCCTTGGCCAGCCGGGCCCGGCCACGATCGGGATCTTCGCGGCCCTCGGCCTCGGCCTCGCGCTGCCCATGCTCGCACTCGGGCTCGTCCCGTCCCTGGCGCGCCACCTGCCGCGGCCGGGCCCGTGGATGGACCGCCTCAAACAGGCGCTGGCCTTCCCGATGTACGCCGCGGCCCTCTGGCTGCTCTGGGTCCTCGGGCGGCAGGTCGGCGTGGATGGCATGGCGCTGGTCCTCGGGGGCGTGGTGCTGATGGGCTTCGCGCTGTGGTGGAGAGGTCCGCTGCCGGGACGCGCGAAGCGCCTCGCGGTCGCGGCACTCCTGCTGGTCGCGCTCGCACCGGCCGCGATCGTGGCGACGCTCGGGCCGCGGGCATCGGGCGCCGCGGCCAGCGACGCGACGGCGCCCGCCGGCACCGCCGAACCTTGGTCGCCGGAACGCGTCGAGGTGCTGCGCGCCGAGGGCCGTCCGGTGCTCGTCAATTTCACCGCCGCTTGGTGCATCAGCTGCCTCGCCAACGAACGCATTGCACTGTCGGGCGCGGCCTTCGAAACGATCCTGCGCGAGACCGGCACGGCCTACCTCAAGGCCGACTGGACCGACGCCGACCCGCGGATCACCGCGGCGCTCGACGACTTCGGCCGCAACGGCGTGCCGCTCTACGTCGTGTACCCCGCTGGCGGCGGCGATCCCGTCGTCCTTCCGCCGCTGCTCGCTCCGGGCACGGTCGCCGAGGCCCTGCGCACGGCGGCCGCGCGCGCCCCATCCCGTCCCAACGCCGCGACCGCGGCCACCACCCCCACGGAGGCATCCCGATGAAACCCCTGCTCACCCTCGCCCTCGGCGCCGCGCTGACCCTCGGCGCCGGCCTTGTCCAGGCCGCCGCCACCGTCGGCCAAGCGGCGCCGGCATTCACGCTGACCGACAGCAACGGCACCGAACACTCGCTCGCCGATTTCCGCGGCAAGACGGTGGTGCTCGAGTGGTTCAACCACGAGTGTCCGTTCGTGAAGAAGCACTACGGCGCGGGCAACATGCAGCGCCAGCAGGAGACGGCCGGCAAGGCCGGCGTGGTCTGGCTGCTCGTCAACTCGTCGGCGCCCGGCAAGCAGGGCCACGTGGACGGCGCGCAGGGCAACCGCGTCCTCGGCGAGTGGAAGGCCGCGCCCGCGGCCCTGCTGCTCGACCATGACGGCACGGTGGGCAGGGCCTATGGCGCCAAGACCACGCCCCACATGTTCGTGATCGACGGGCAAGGCGTCGTCCGCTACAACGGCGCGATCGACTCGACGCCGAGCGCCGACCCCGGCGATATCGCTTCCTCGACGCAGTTCGTGGAAGCGGCGCTGGCCGACCTCGCCGCGAACCGGCCGGTGGCGCGCGCCACCACCCAGCCCTACGGCTGCTCGGTCAAGTACTGAAGCCGAGCTGCCTCGGCAGGAAGGCCGCGCCGGCGCGATGCCGGCGCGGACGCTCGCGCTCCGCCGCCAGCGCCGCCCGGCCCAGCGCCGCGAGGAACGGCCGCGACACGGTGTCGTACTCGTAGGCGTCGTCGTTGAGGATGCCGTCGGCGTTGGCGTAGACATTGGCGCTGAGCAGCACCTCGCACTCGCCGTCGGCGTCGGTGAGCAACGCGGTCTCCGACTGGTGGCCGAAGGCCTCGCCGGTCTTCCCGAAACTGCGGAAGCCCGAGGGCGACGTGTCGCGATCACCCACCACGAAGAACTTGGCGTAGCCGTCCCCGAACGGCTGGGGCGCATGCGTGCCCGAGGCCAGCAGCGGCGACTCGCGCGGGAACATGCCGAGGATGCGCAGCAGGGAGAGCCGCGTCGCCTCGCTGAAACGCCAACGCAGCGACGGACGGACGCGCTCCGGGAACAGCAAGCGGCGCAGCATCGCGTGCGCATCGGCGACCGGCAGGTAGTTCGCCCACGAGAAGTCGCGCGGCCCGGTGACGACGCGGCCGTCGTCGCCGCGCCAGGCCGCCGCCTTCGACGCCGCACCGAACGGGAACCGGCGGCGCGCCGCGCGCGATCCTGGCCTTCGCCAGCCTTCGTCCCAAGCGATCTCGCCGTCCGGGCCGATCACCGGGGTGTCGAGGCGTCCGCCCGCAGTCCGCCGGTTGGCCTCCGCATCGGCCGAGCCGAGGCGCGCGATGAGCCGCACGTCGCCGAATCCGAGCTCCTCGAGGCGCTCTTGGATCGCGTCCGGGCCGAGCAGGTCGAAGACGCGGTTGAACGGGGGGTTCTCGCTGATGACCAGCAAGCGCCACAGCGTCGACCACACCACCTCGGCCTGCGGCTCGGCGTCGCTCCAGTTCCCCGTCGCGGGCGCCGCATCGAGGACGCTGCGCGCGTTGAAGCCCATCGCAGCCCCTTCAAGCGTTTCGGCCAACAGCAGCGCGGCCGGCAGCTTCACCGTGCTGGCCGCGGGAAACCACGCCTTCGGCCTCAGGCCGCGGTAAGCGGTGGACAGCGTGGGCGTGCCCTCGGCGTCGCGATCGATGCGCGTGAGCGCGATCTGCACCTCGCGCCGCGGATCCTCCAGCACCGCGCGCTGCGCGGCCGGCAGGTGGGCGAACACCGCGTCGAACAGGGGCTTGGCCGCCGCCGCGTCGAGCACCGTGTTGCGCCGCGGCATCGCGGCACCGACCAGCCCGCCACCCGCGCCCTGCGCGGCGGACAGCACGGGCGCCGCAGCCGCCAGACCGGCGAGCCCGGCGGCGAAGCGGCGCCGACCGTCATCCATGCGGGGGTTCCGGCACGGGCTCGAGGGCGGGATGCTCGGCGACGCGGACGAGGCAGGCCGCCGCGACCAGCAGGCTCGCGCCGCTGAGGACCAGCGCGTAGATGGCGTGCTGGCCGAAGACCTCGCGCACCAGCGGGCCGAGGACGAGGGCGGCGGCGATCTGGGGCAACACGATGAACATGTTGAACAGCCCCATGAAGACACCCATGCGTTTGTCCTCGATGCAGCCGGCCAGCAGGGCGTAGGGCATCGACAGGATGCTCGCCCAGGCGATGCCGACCAGCGCGAAGCTGCCGATCAGCGGCCCGGGCGAGGGGACGACGTACATGGAGAGGAAGCCCACGCCGCCCAACACGAGGGAGGCGGCGTGCACGGCGCGCCGGTTGAGCACGAGGCGGGAGGCGTAGAAGGCCAGCAGCAGCGCGACCAGCATGGACGACAGCCCGTACCAGCCCATGTAGGCGCCGACGAGGTCGGCGGCGTCCTGGAAGGCCTTGTTGGCCGTGGCGAACGCCGCGGCCTGCTCCGGCACCGCCATGTCGTAGGCGCTTGCCACTGGCGCTGGCGCGTTGAACACGTGCTCGGTCAGTCCCGGCGTGGCCATGCTCCACATCGAGAAGAAGGCGAACCAGCTGAAGAACTGCACGATGCCGATACGACGCATCTGCTTCGGCATGTGCACGACGTTATGGACGATGTCGCGCACGAATCGGCCGCGCTGCTTCTCGGCCTCGAAAGCAGCGAGGTCCTCGGGCGGGTATTCCTTCGTGGTGAAAACGGTGACGAGGATCGACGCCATGAACACGAAGGCGCCGATCGCGAACGCCACCTGCACCGACGGGGGCACCACGCCCGGCGCGGCCTCGTTGCTCACGCCCATCTGCGTGACGAACCACGGCAGGTTGCTCGCCACCCAGGTGCCGATGCCGATGATCAGCGTCTGCACGACGAAACCGTAGCTGCGCTGCTGCTCGGGCAGCTTGTCGGCGACGAGCGCGCGGAACGGCTCCATGCTGACGTTGATCGAGGCGTCGAGCACCCACAGCGTGCCGACCGCGATCCACAGCGCGGGGGATTGCGGCATGAACAGCAGCGCGATCGAACTGAGGACCGCGCCGATCAGGAAGTAAGGTCGCCGCCGGCCGAGGATCGGATGCCACGTGCGGTCGCTGAGGTAGCCGATGATGGGCTGCACCAGCAGGCCGGTGAGCGGCGCGGCGATCCAGAGCAGCGGCAAGGCGTCCTTGTCGGCCCCGAGGGTCTGGAAGATGCGGGAAACGAAGCCCCCCTGCAACGCGAAGCCGAACTGGATGCCGAGGAAGCCGAACGACATGTTCCAGATCTGCCAGAACGTCAGGTGCGGCCGATGCCGCGACGACGTCGCCCCCATGCTGCTTTGCGCCATGCGTGTCTCCTCCCCTGTGGAGTCGACACGATACACGCCACGGCGGATTTTCAGTCGCGGGCGACGACATCGATTCGACATTTCCCGGGGGGAACTTATCGGCACGGAGTACGGCGTGGACTGGGCTTTCTGAGGCGCCGCACGGCGCTCCCGGGCGTCTACACTGGCGCTCCAGCACCGCCAGACGTCCCGCAGGCCATGGATCTACTAGATGCGAAGACCGCCTATCTCCTCGCCCTGCTGCTGATCTTCGCCCTGCCGTGGTTGGCATGGCGGCTCTTCCGGACCGACGACGTGGCACCCTTGCCCGTGGTCCAGATCGTCGCCGGTATCCTGTTCGGTCCGGCCATCGCCGGCGCCCTGCTCCCCGCCGCGCACGACGCCGTCTTCCAGCCGGCGGTCATCGCCAACCTCAACGGCATCGCCTTCTGGGCCGTGATCGTGTTCCTGTGGCTGGCCGGAATCGAACTCGACCTGAAGAAGGCGTGGTCGGGCCGGCGGGAAACCGCGGTCACCGCGGGCTTCGCGCTGGCGATGCCCCTCGCCATGGGCGCGGCGACGGCCCACCTGCTGCTGCAGTGGCAGCCCGGGCTGATCGGCCCCAAGGCGGAGGAATGGCAGTTCGTCGCCGGCGTCGGCATGGGCTGCGCGGTCACCGCCCTGCCGATCCTGATGCTGCTGATGGAGAAGATCGGCATCCTGCGCACCGCCCTGGGCCAGCGCGTGCTGCGCTACGCCAGCCTCGACGACATCGCGATCTGGGTGGTGCTGGCGCTGATCCTCGTCGACACCGACCGTCTCCTGCACCAGGCCGGCTTCCTCGTCGGGTTCGCCGTGCTCGCGCCGTGGGTCCGCAAGGGCCTGCGCGCGCTCGGCGACACCGACCGCTGGGCGCTGGGGCTGGTCTGGCTGCTGGCCTGCGCCCTGGCTTCCGACGCGGCCGGTCTGCACTTCATGGTGGGCGCCTTCCTCGCCGGCGTGATCATCGACCGGCAGTGGTTCAAGGAGGAGCATTACGACCTCGTGCGCCACCACGTGCTGCTGCTGATGATGCCGGTGTTCTTCCTGTCCACCGGCCTGCGCACCGAGTGGGATGCCGGCGGGGCGACGGTGTTCATCGTGGCAGCGGTGCTGCTGGCCGCTTCGGTGAGCGGCAAGCTGCTGGGCGTGCGCATCGCCGGGCGCCTGCTCGGGTGGAAGCCCGGCGAGGCCCACGTGATCGGCTGGCTGCTGCAAACCAAGGCGCTGATCGAGATCATCTTCGCGACGATCCTGCTCGACAAGGGCGTGATCTCCGCCGACATGTTCACGGCACTGCTGCTGATGGCGGTGAGCAGCACGGTGCTGACCATCCCGATGGTGCGCAAGCGCGCGGCGGCCGTTGTCGCCAGCGCCAACGGCGACTGAGCCCGGGCCTCCGGCCGGCGCGAGGCCGGCCGCACCCTCGCGGCGCCGGGCCACCCGCGGCGGCCAAAGAAAAACCCCGGCTTGCGCCGGGGTTTCCCTTCCACCTCTGACCGTTGGGGATCAGAACTTGTAGCTGACGCCGAACAGGTAGTACTTGCCGTACTCGAAGTAGCTGAGCGGGCGGTCGGCGCGGTTGCTCTCCTGGTCACGCGAGGCTTCGTCCGTGAGGTTGCCGGCCTGCAACAGCAGTGCCACGTCCTTCAGCGGACCGTCCTGGAAGGTGTAGCCGATCTGCGCGTCCACCACTTCCTCGCCAGCGAAATTGCGGAAGTTCAGGTCGCCACCGAAGCCTTGGAAAGTCGAGCGGAAGGCCGAGCGCGTGCGGCGGCTGACACGGACCTGGAAGCCGTAGTCCTCGTAGTAAAGCGTCGCGTTCGAGGTGTACTTCGAGAAGCCAGGCAGCGGCTCGCTGGTGCCCGGCCCGTTCGGCGCGACGTTGGTCGTGGTGTCGGTGTAGCTGCCCTGCATGCCGAAGCCCTTGAGCGGCTCCCACAGCAGGTCGAAGGGCACCGACACGGCGAGCTCGTAGCCCTTGATCAGGCCACCCTGGCCATTGACCGGGGCGTTGTACTCGCCGATGCGCGACGCCGGGATGCCTGCGGGCGGAGTGCCCGGAGGAATCGGGAAGCCGCTGTAATCGAACGCGAACGACCGGTTGTAGATGTAGCTCTTCAAGTCCTTGAAGAAGTAAGCCGCCGAGACGTAGCCGCGGGTGCCGTCGAAGTACTTCTCGTACGACAGGTCGTAGGCGTTGGCTTCCCACGGACGCAGGTTCGGGTTGCCGCCACCGCCACTGAAGCAGGGCACCGTGGCGCAGCCCGGCGACGTGTTGCCAGTCAGGCGGATGCCGTAGTCCTGGCTGGCGCGCATGTCGTCCATGCGCGGACGGGCGACCTGACGGGCCGCGGCGAAGCGGAGCACCTGGTCTGCAGGCAGGGCCATGCGCAGGTTGAGGCTGGGCAGCACGTCGGTGTAGCTGTCGCCCGCCGTGATCGGCACGCCACGCGGGTTGCCGGAGAAGGTCGCGAAGCCCGTGCTGGTCTGGTCGACGCTCTGCAGCTGCAGGCCGACATTGCCGGTCAGGCCTTGGCCGAACACCTCGGTGTCGAGGTTAGCCTGTACGTAGGCGCTGGTGATCTCCTCGCCGACCGTCCAGTTCTTGTTGGTGATGTCCTTGTTGTCCTTGCCGAGCAGCGTGTACACGCCACCACTGACCATGGCCTGGGCGTTGAGGCCCATGATCGGCAGGCCGTTGAAGACCGAGACCGGGCCGGTCACGTAGGCCGTCGGGATCGCGACGAACACGTTGTTCGACGCCAGACAGGTGGTCGTCAGGCAGAGCGTGTTCTCGATCGAGCCGCGGCTCTTGTCGCGGTCGTTGTAATTCAGACCGAACCTGACGCTGCTGACGAAGCCCTCGTCGAACGTGCGCTCGAGGTCGAAACGGATTGCCCCGATGTTGTCCTTGATCTTGAAGTCCTTGAGGTAGCCGGCCTGGGCGCGGTTGTCGCCGCCTCCCCAGCCACCCGGATCCGCGAGGCGCAGGATCGCGGGGTTGCTGTAGTCGAAGCCGAAGTCGAGGTCGAAGTAGCCCTCGGGGTTGTAGACGGCACGCAGCGTGTCGCCGACCCCCGCCGCAAGCACGGCGTAGGTCTCGAGGATGCGCTGGTCGCGCTCGCCCTGCGAGCCGCTGACGTCGGCGGTGAAGGTCCAGTTCTCGCCGAACTTGATCTCGTGGTTCCAGCCCAGCGAGACCAGCTTGTCCTCGAAGCCCTCGAAGTCGTTCCGGACGATCGGGCGGACGTTGTTCCAGGTCACGTCGACGCCGGTACCCTGGGAGTTGTTGACGCGGTTGACCGTGCTGGCGCCGCCCCAGGTGGTGCCGAACTCGAGACCGCGCTTGTCCTCCTCGCGGTCATAGCGCGAGTAGAAGAAGTCGAAGGAAGAGCGGTAGCTGTCGGTCGGTCTGAACTCCAGCGTGGCCATCAGTCCGTCGCGGACGTTGTCGCTCTCGTAGTCGTACAGGGTGCCGCCGCCGATGGCACCGTTGTCGTAACCCCAAGCGGTCCACTGACGACCCTGGCCTGGGCTGTCTTGGCGCGCGTAGCCCAGCGCGAGGCCCATGGTCTTGGCGTCGTTCTGGTCGATGTAGGCGAAGCTGATGCGGTTGCCGTTCTCCTTCTCGCCGGCGACGCGGTTCTGCTCGTAGCGCGCAGTGGCGGCGAGCACGCGGTCGTCGAAGTCGAGGGGACGAGCGGTGCGCAGGTCGATCGTGGCCGACAGGCCCTGGCCGACCAGCTTGGCCTCCGGGGTCTTGTAGACCAGCACCGAGCTCAGCAGCTCGGACGGGTAGGCATCAAACTCGACGCCGCGGCTCTGCGCCAGGCTGATCTGCTCGCGGCCATTGAGCGTGGCGGCAGCGAAATCGCCCGACAGGCCACGGACGTTGATCTCCTGGGCACGGCCGGTGCGCGTGTTGCGCACGGCCGTCAGGCCGGGCAAGCGCGCGATCGAGTCGGCGATCGACTGGTCGGGCAGCTTGCCGATGCCTTCGGCCGAGATCGACTCGACGATCGACGTGGCGTTCTGCTTGTTCTCGATGGCGTCCTCGATGCCGCGGCGGATACTCGAGGTGACCTCCACCGCGTCGAGCTTCTTGGCCTCCTGGGCCCGCTGCTCCTCGGCCTTCTCTTCTTCGGTCTTCGGCGTCGCCGACGCCGTCTGGGCTTGCGCCTGCGCGGCCATGGCCATGATGGCCGAGGCCAGCGCCACGCTCAGCACGTCTCGCTTGAGATTCGACATTCCCCTCTCCTGGTGTCGCTCGGTGGTTCGGCGCCGGGTGGCGCGTGGGTGGCGCGCGGCTCCCCCGAGGGGCCGTCACGGTTTTTTCATGTTAGTGCTGGGGCTCAAAACACACGCTTGGCTGCATACGTATTCATGGACTTTTAACATGCGCGGCCCGCGCGACACTGGGGGCCTTCACGCCGGAACCCTGCCCCATGCGCCTCGCCTCCCCCCTCACGCGCGCCCTGGTCCTGCTGTTCGCGGGGGCGCTCGCCCTGCCGGCGTGGGCGGCCCCCGCCTCGCCCACCCCGGGCCCCGCCCCGGCCAGCCAGCCGGTCGACTGGCGCGACCAGGTGCTCTACTTCGCGATGCTCGACCGCTTCGCCGATGGCGACGCCACGAACAACGACCAGAACGCTGGCGTGTTCGACCCGGCGGACGGCAGCAAGTACAGCGGCGGCGACCTGCGGGGCATCACCCAGCGGCTCGACTACATCGAAGGGCTGGGCGTCACGGGGCTCTGGATCACCCCGCCGGTGGCCAACCAGTGGTGGGACGCGGAAGCCCGCTTCTCGGGCTACCACGGCTACTGGGCCAGCGATTTCTCGGCGGTGGACGCGCACTACGGCACTCTCGGTGACTACGTGGCGCTGGGCCGGGCGCTGGACGGCCGCGGCATGACCCTGGTGCAGGACATCGTGGTCAACCACATGGGCAACTTCTTCGCCTACGACGACTGGCGGGCCGGCGACGCGACCCACACGTGGCGCCGCACCCGCGGCAGCCGGCCCATGGACCGGCCCACGCAGTGGCCGTTCTCGCAGAACGACCCGAACGACCCGGCCCAGCGCACGCTGTCGGTCTACCACTGGACCCCGCCGGTCCGCGATTACACGGACAAGGTGCAGGAGCTCACGTTCCAGATGGCGGGGCTGGACGACCTCGACACCTCGAGCCCGGTGGTGCGCCGCGCGCTGCGCAAGAGCTTCGGCGACTGGATCACGAAGGTCGGCGTGGACGGCTTCCGCGTCGATACGGCCTTCTACGTCGAGCCCGAGTTCTTTCCCGATTTCCTCCACGCCGACGACCCGGAAGCGCCCGGCGTCCTGCGCGTGGCCGCGGCGCAGGGCAACCCGCGTTTCCACCTGTTCGGCGAGGGCTTCGGCATCGACAAGCCCTTCGAGGACGTGCAGATGCGCAAGATCGACGCCTACCAGCGCGTCGAAGGTGGCATCCCGGCGATGATCCAGTTCCCGATGTACGGGACCTTCGGGGACGTCTTCGCCCGCGGGCACGCGCCCGCCGAGCTGGCCTGGCGCATCGAGCGCACGCTGGCGGTGCATGCCGACCCGTGGCGCATGCCCACCTTCATCGACAACCACGACGTCGACCGCTTCCTCGCCGGGGCCGGCGAGCCGGCGCTGAAGCAGGCCCTGCTGGCCATGCTCACCCTGCCCGGCATCCCGGTCCTCTACTACGGCACCGAGCAGGGCTTCCGGGGCCAGCGCGACGCCATGTTCGCCGCCGGCTTCGGCAGCGGCGGCCGCGACCACTTCGACCCCACCCACCCGCTCTACCGCGCCATCGCGGCTATGGTGCAACTGCGCCGCGCGCATCCGGCCCTGTCGCGCGCCCGGCCCGAAATCCTCGCCGCCGACGGCGCCGGCCCTGGGGTGATCGCTTGGGCCATGCAGGGCGATGCCGAAGCGGCCAGCACCGACGGGGATCGCCTCATGGTGATGCTCAACACCGCCGAAGACCGCCGGCTGCTCGACCTCGACGGCCTGCCGGCCGGCGCGCGGCTCGTCCCGTTGCTGGCCCTCGACGGCGACGGCCCGGTGCTGCAGGCGAGTGCCGAGGGCCGCGTGCTCGGCGAACTGCCGGCCCGCGCGGGCGGCGTGTGGCGGGTCGAACCGGCACCGCGGTCGGCCCAAAGCGTCCCGGAGCCCGAGGCGAGCACGCGGCCGACGCTCGACGCGGTGCCGGCGGTGGTGCATGGCGACCTCGTGCTCACCGGCACCCTGCCCCCGGGCCGCGACGGCACCTTGGTCGTGGACGGCGACTTGCGGCGCGCGCAGCGCCTGATCGCCGATGCCGAAGGGCGCTGGCGCGAGACGGTCCCGACCGACGATTTCATCGACCCGAAGGCGACGCACCGGGTGGTGGTGCTGGCCGGCGACGGCCTCGCCTCGCCGGGCCACACCTTCCGCGTCGAGCGCGACTGGGCCCTGCTCGCCGAAGCCACCGACCCGGCCGGCGACGATGCCGGCCCCGAGGGCCGCTACCGCTACCCGACCGACCCCAGCTACGCCGACGGGGCGAGCATGGACCTGCGTGGGATGCGGGTGTTCGGCTCCGGCGGCGCCTTGGCGATCGAGCTGGCGATGGGCGAGGTGCTGGACAGCTGGAACCCGGCGAACGGCTTCGACCACGTCGCCTTTTCGGTCTTCCTGTCGCTGCCAGGTCGCACCGATGGCGCGACGGCGATGCCGGGCCAGAACGCCGTGTTGCCCGACGGCCGCCGCTGGCAGGTGCGCTTGCGGACGCACGGCTGGAGCAATGCCGCCTTCACCGCGGAGGGCGCGAGCGCGGACCGCGACGGCACGCCGCTCGTGCCGGGCGCGCGCATCACCGTGGACCGGGCCCGACGGGTGGTGCGCCTCGAGTTCCCTGCCGCGGCGCTCGGCCACCCGACGGATCTCCAGGGTCTGGTCGTGCACGCCACCACGTGGGACTGGGACGGCGGCTGGCGCGGCCTGAGCCCCGAGGGCGGCGGGCACACCATGGGCGGTGGCGACGGCGCGCGCGACCCGCGCTGGATGGACGCGATGACGGTGCGGCTGCCCTGAGCGACCCTCAGGCCGCGCGGCGGCGGCAGGAGAAGAACGCGTTCAGCGTGAGTCGGCCGCGCGACGGATGCGGATCGAGGGCCTCCGGCCGGGTGATCTCGCCGGAATGGAAGATCGTGCCGGGGTAGACGATGAGGCGGTTCCAGCGCGCCGGCACGCTCGCCACCTTCTCGAACCAGGCATTGCTCGCGGTCTGGTAGCCCGGCGCGACGCCATGGCGGGCGGCGAAGGCCTCCGGCGCCATCGTCGCGGCATCCTGGATCATCGCGACCGTCTCCGCGGCGGGGCGCCGCGGCCGATAAAAGGCGGTACCCCCGAGGGACTCGTCCTCGAAGAGGTAGAGCACGGAGGCGGCGATCGTCTCGCCAGGCCCGATGTCGAGGCGATCGACGTGGGCCTGCCACTGGGTCGGCTTCAACGATGCCGGCGGGCGATCCACGATCGAGAGCCGGGCGTAGAGGCGCTCCAGCCGCCGCGCGTCGAAGGCGCGGCGGAAGTGCTCGTTGAAGACGTCGCCCAGCGGCATCACTGCATCGTCGGGCAGGCGCAGCTCGGAGCCCGGGAAGGCATTGCCGGGCGACTCGCGGAACGCCGACGCCTGCGCCACCGCGAAGTCCCGCCACGCGCCGGGGTCGACGAGGGCATCGTCGATGACGTGGCAGACGACGCGCCCCTCGACCGCGACCGGCTCGATGCGCGGCCGCGGATGGAAGCGCAGGGCCGGCCAGTCCACGCGGCTCAGGCCGCCATCGGCTCGGCGGCGCAGTGGCGCGCGATGAAGTCCTCGTGCGTCGGCATGGCCCGCACGCAGTTGGCGATCACCGCGCGGACGGTATCGACGTGGCGCAGCGCGGCCTCGGGGTCGATGGCGTCGACCAGCGCGTTGTAGCCCTTGGGCCGCATGCGCTGACCGATCATCACCTGCACCCAAGAGGGCTCGGCGAACAGTTCCTCGGCCTGGCGGAAGATGCGGCCGTTGCTGTTGAACAGCGACATCTTCTCGCGCAGCGACTCCGGGATGTCCATGGTGCGGACGTAGTCCCAGAAGGGCGTGTCGCTGCGCTCGGTGGCGTGGTAGTGCAGGATCAGGAAATCGCGGATCTTGTCGAACTCGAAATCGGCATGGGCGTTGAATTCGTCGATGTCGCGCTGTTCGAAGCCCGAGTGCGGCCAGAACGCCGTGAGGCGCGCGATGGCCGTCTGGATCAGGTGGATCGAGGTCGACTCGAGCGGCTCCATGAAACCGCTGGCGAGGCCGACCGCGATGACGTTCTTGTCCCAGAACTTGCGGCGCTTGCCGGTCACGAACTTGAGGATCTTCGGCGTCATCAGTGCCTTGCCCTCGAGGCGCGAGAGCAGCTTGGCGCAGGCCTCGTCCTCGCTGATGAAACGGCTGGAGAACACGTAACCGTTGCCGACCCGGTGCTGCAGCGGGATTCGCCACTGCCAGCCGGCCTCCTGCGCGGTCGAGCGCGTGTAGGGCGTGATGGCCTGGGTGGTCTCGCACTGCACGGCGGCGGCGCGGTCGCACGGCAGCCAGTGGGTCCAGTCGATGTAGCCCGCCTTCAGCGTCTGTTCGATGAGCAGGCCGCGGAAGCCCGAGCAGTCGATGAAAAGCTGGCCGGCGACGCGCTCACCGCTCTCCAGGACGACCGCGCTGACGAAGCCGTCCTCGGGCCGCTGCTGCACTTCCTTGACCTTGCCCTCGACGCGGCGGACCCCGCGGGCCTCGGAGTATTCGCGCAGGTAGCGCGCATAGAGGCCGGCATCGAAGTGGTAGGCATAGCCGATGTCGGCGATCGGGGAATTGGGCCGGTCGGCGATCGGCGGCATGAATTTGTTCTGGCGCGCCGCCGCCGTGCAGATCGAGTAGTCGTCGAGGTGCGAGGCGCGGCCCATCTGCCGTGCCTTCAGCCAGTACTGGTAGAAGCCCACCATGCCGAGGTCCTGGCCGATCTTCCCGAACCCATGGATGTAGCTGTCACCCAACTGGCCCCAGTTCACGAACTCGATGCCCAGCTTGAACGAGCCCTTCGTGCGGCGCATGAAGTCCGCCTCGTCGATCTCGAGCGCCTGGTTGAAGAGCTTGATCATCGGGATCGTCGCCTCGCCGACGCCGACGGTGCCGATCTCCTCCGATTCGACCAGCGTGATCGACGCGGTGTCGCCGAGGATCTTGGACAGGGCCGAGGCGGCCATCCAGCCGGCGGTGCCGCCGCCGACGATGACCACCTCGCGGACGCGGGTGTCGCTCATGGGAACGCTTCCTGGGTGTCCGGCGGCGCCCCCGCGCCGATCCGGCAGAACATAAGCTTTAGCCGAGCGCGCCGCCCGTGTCCACGTGAATACGGTTCCACGCGGCGCCGGTCCCGCCCCCGACCCGAGGTCACCGATGCCGCGCCGCCGCCTTCACGCCGCCCTGGCCCTCATCGCCCTCTCGGTGCTGCCGGCGACCTCGGCGGCCTCGCCGGCCCCGCTGCCCGACGGCCCCCTGCTGCGGGTCGAGACGGGCCGGGGGGAGCGGATCACCGTCGCCGGGACGGACACGGTGCCGGGTCGGTCGATCGACGTCTGGCTGCCGCCGGACGACCCCGACGGGGCGCCTTATGCGGTCGTCGTGATGTTCGACGGGCAGATGCTGTTCGATGCGAGCACGACCTGGAACCGCCAGGCCTGGCGGGCCGACGTCGCGGCCGCCGCGGTGCAGCAGGTCGGCCGCGCCCGCCCCTTCGTGATCGTGGCCGTGCCCAACGCCGGCCCGGCGCGCCATGCCGAGTACTTCCCGCAGAAGCCCTTCGAGGCCCTGCCGGCGGCCTTCCGGACGTCGTTGGCGGCCGGCCGCCGCCCCGATGGGCCGGCACTGTTCGCGCGGGAGGTCTACAGCGACGCCTTCGCGCGATGGCTGGTCGAGGCCGTGCTGCCCGCGGTGGAGGCCCGGTTCCCGGTGTCGCGTGATCCGGATGACCGCGTTGTGGTCGGCTCGAGCATGGGCGGCCTGATGGCGATGTACACGGTGCTCGAGCACCCGGCGGCCTTCGGCGGCTTCGGGGCGCTGTCCACGCACTGGCCCGGCATCTTCGAGATGGCGGACAACCCCATTCCGGCGGCCTTCCAGTCCTACGTCCGAACGATGCTCCCCGCGCCCGGACGGCACCGCCTCTACTTCGACCACGGCAACGCCACGCTCGACGCGCTCTACCCACCCCTGCAGGCCGAGGTCGACCGGATCGCCGTCGATCGCGGATGGCGGTTCCCCGCCTACCGGAGCCTCGCGTTCCCGGGTGAAGCGCACACCGAGGACGCTTGGGCCCAGCGGCTTCCGGGCGTGTTCTCCTTCCTGCTGCCGGCGCGGACCGCTGAAACGGCTAACCCGCCATCCCGCCGGTGAGGTCGAGGTCCTTCTTCCAGAGCTGCAGGATCAGGCTGCGGATGCCACGGTTCCGGTCGCCGGGCAGGACTTCGACGATGCGCGTGGCGGTTTCATCGGGGTCGCGTCGTTTCGGCGTGGCATAGGGCTGACCGGCCGGGTCGATCACGGCGCGCAGCACGGGTTTCCGTGCATCGGAGGTGCGGCGGACGCAGACCGCCATCTCGCCGTTCGCGAGCTTCACGATCGTCCCTGGCGGATAGACGCCAAGCTGCTTGACCAACACTTGGACGAGGCGCGGGTCGAACTTGCCGGCGTGCTGCGCGAAGAGTTCGCGCAGGGCGTCGCGCGCGAGGTAGGCGGCCCGGTCGCCCCGCGGCCGGGTCATCGCCGTGAAGGCATCCGCCAGCGCCACGATGCGGGCGCCGATGGGAATCGCGTCACCGGAGAGTCCGTGAGGATAGCCCGAGCCGTCGAACCGCTCGTGGTGCATGGCGACCGCCGTCAGCCAGACCTCGTCCTCGATCCCGATGGCACGGAGGAGCTCGACCGCCCGGGCCGGGTGGCCGGCGACGATCTGGCGGTGGTGTTCCAGCAGCTCGCCGCGGTGGGTGGCGAGGTCGTCGTGGTCCTCGACGACGGCCACGTCCAGCGTCAGGGCGGCTGCAATGAGGCTGTAGTGCTGTTCCGTGGGCAGGCCCTCGGACAGGGCAAGGAGCTTGGTCACCGCGGCCGCGTGCAGCACCCGCTCCGACAGGGTGTGGCTCTGGGCGAGCAGCTGTTGGACGCCGATGACCTGGTCCGGGTCGCGGATGAAAAGGTCGTCGAGCCAACGCACCACGCCCTCGAGGTCGGTCCACGTCATGACGGACGGGGGTCGGACGACGCTGCGGAGCAGCCGGTCGACCTGCGACACCAAGAGCGCCAGTCGCCCTTCCGTGGTGGAGGCACGCTGGACGTCGCTTTCGAAACGGGCGGAGGGAGAGGGCGGTGCGACCTCGACCGGTTCGCGGTAGAAACCTCGCTCGTTGAGGCGTTCGAGCACGGCTTCGCCGGGCAGGTGCTTGCCCTTCTGCAGCAGGACCTGCCCGCTGCGATCGACGATCGCGACCTCGAGGCGGTCGCCGACCTTGAGCCCCAGTCCGGAGGCCGGCAGAAGTTCCATGCGCGCATCTCCATCGTGCAACACGTTGACGTGTTACGGGGATACCGCCCGACGCCTGCGAGGTCAAGCGTCCGGAGCATGGGAAATGCCGGCCCGTGACAGGGCGCACGAGCCTTCACGGCGCCGGGGCGCCCAGCGAGCTTCAGCAGCGCGGCAGGGCCCGGCCCGACGCGTCCTCGAACCGGCGCTTCCGGGGCGAGGCGTCGGCCCGGCCCTCGATGGTCTCCAGTGCCACGCAGCCCCCGCCTTGGCCCGGGCGCAGCGTCGCGCGTTGGCGCAGGAAGGCGCCGTCGCGGTAGGCCATCGACTCACCGTCATCGTCGTACAGGTCGCCCGTGGCGCGGCCTTGCGAGTCGGGGAAGACGCGGAAGACGATCGGCTGCGCGGCCATCTCGCCGGTGTGCTGGACAACGGGCTGCATCGCGATGATCGACCCGGCGCGCACGAAGATCGGCAGGCGCTCGACCGGGGCCTCGACCTTGTGGCTCTTGCCACCCTCGAAGCGTGCACCGGTGTGGAAGTCGATCCATTCGCCCTTCGGGAAATAGACATCCCGCGAGGTCGCCGCCTCGACCAGCACCGGCGCGACGAGCAGATCGGTGCCGACCAAGAACTGGTCGCCGCGGCCGTGGGTCTCCGGATCCTCAGGGTATTCGAGCATCAGCGGACGCATCACCGGCAGGCCGGTGCGGCTCGATTCCTCCACCACCGTGTAAAGGGTGGGCAGCAGGCGGTAGCGCAGTTCGATCGTCCCCTTGTTGATGCGCGTCCACGGCGGGCCGAAGGACCACGGCTCCTGGTCGGGCGTGGCCTGTTCCGTGTGGCCGCGGAAGAAGGGCGAGAACATCGCGGCCTGCAGCCAGCGGGTGAACAACTCACCGGACGGGTAGCCGGAGAAGCCACCGACGTCGGCGCCGATGAAAGGAAAGCCCGAGAGCCCGAAATTCAGCAGCATCGGGATCGACTGCTGCAACGACGCCCACTCGGCGCGGTTGTCGCCCGTCCACACCCAGGCGTAGCGCTGGCCGCCGGCGAAGGTCGCGCGGGTCAGCACGAAGGGCCGCTCGTCGGGCTTGAGCGCGGTGAGTCCCTCGAAGGTCGATCGCGTCATCTGCATGCCGTAGAGGTTGTGCACCTCGGCATGGTCGGTGGGCTGGCCCTCGTGGTCGAAACGCACGTCGTCGGGCATGGTGTTGAGGGGCCGCACCCACACCGATGGCTCGTTCATGTCGTTCCAGATGCCTGCGATGCCGATGTCCGTGAACATCCGGTACTGGCGACCCCACCACTCGCGCGTGGCGGGGCGGGTGAAATCGGGGAACACGCTGTTGCCCGGCTTGTTCGGCGCGTTGATCGGCCACACGGGGCCTTCGTACAGCGTTCCGTCCGGGTTCTTGACGAAATGGTCGCCGGCCACGCCCTCGTCGAAGATGCGGTAGCCCGGTTCCTTCGTCGGGTGCGGGTCGACGATCACGACGGTGCGGAAGCCTTGGTCGCGCAGATCGGCGACGAGCTTGGCCGGATCAGGGAAGCGCTCGGCGCTCCAGGTGAAGGGCTTGAACTCGTCCTGGTAGTCGATGTCCAGCCACAGCGTGTCGGCCGGCACCTGCTCCTGCCGGAACGTATCGGCCAGCCGGCGCACGCGCGCTTCCGGGTAGTAACTCCAGCGGCTCTGGTGGTAGCCCAAGGCCCAGCGCGGCGGCAGCGGCGCGCGGCCAGTCAGCTGCGCGTAGCGGCGCACCACGTCACGCGGGTGCGGGCCGGTGATCAGCATGTAGTCGAGCTCGCCGCCGTCGGCGCCGAAGCTGAACAGTCCGCGGCGCTCGCGGCCGATATCGAAGGTGCTGCGGTGGGTGTTGTCGAGGAACACGCCGTGCGCGCGCCCTTCGCGCAGCACGAGGAAGAAGGGCACCGAGGCGTAGAGGGGATCGGTGGAGCTGTCGTAGCCGTAGGTGTCGCTGCTCCACATCACGTAGTGGTAGCCACCAAGGGACCAGCCGCGCTTGTTGAAGGCACCATTCTTCTCGCCGAAGCCGTAGACGTTGTCGGTGTCACGAAGCGTCGTCCACGCGCGCACCGCCGCGCCGTCGTGGGCCATGCCGCGGCCGGGGTCGTCGGCGTGGATCACGCGGCCCTCGGCGTCCTTGATGACGACGCGGAACGGCGCGGCCTGCACGTCGACGCGCAGGGCCGCGGTGGCGATCACGCTGCCCGCGGCCGTGGTTTCGAAGCGGAAGTCCTGCGGGCCGAGCTGGCGGTCCACGACGGCATCGCTGTGGTCCCTGCCGAAGGCCACGGGGGAAAACCGCACGCGCACGACCTCGGGCGACAGCACGCTGATCGCGACGTGCTCCGATCGGCCGCTGCCCGAGGCGGCGGAGAACGTCACCGTATTGCCCTCGCGCTGCACCTGCGGCAGCGATTCGAGGTGACGCCACTGGGCGCTGGCGAGCGCCGGCACCAGCGAGAGTGCGGCGAGGGCGAGGGAACGGAGGCGCGGGATCATGGCGTGTCCTTGTCGGTGTCGGCCGGCGCCAGCAGTTGCGCGGCCGATGGTTGCAGGTGGCGGTCGAGGCCACCGGATTCGATAAAGCGTTCCAGCACGTCGCGGCCCTGACGCACGGGCCAGCCGCCCGGCGGCGGCGCCGGCTCGGCGGCGAGCGGCCACGGGGACGGCGAAGACGGCGTCGCGATGTCGAGCTGCAGGGGTGCGTCGTTCAGCACGATGCGGCGTGGCGCGTCGTTGCCGGTGGCCGCGGTCTGGGCCAGCGCGCCGCCAAGCTCGAGCGTGAGCGGCGTCGTTCTCGCAGCGAAGTTCCAATGCTGGCGGCCCTCGCGCTGGGTCACGGTGAAGCGCAGCGGCTCGCCATCGCCCAGTGGCAGCACGGCATCGATGTCGGTCCAGGCGGCCGGCAGTGCCGGGTGCAGTTCGACCACGCCGTCGAGCAGCCGCGGGCGCACGCCGAGGTAGTCCTGCACGGCATTGCGCACGAACTCCGCGGTGCTCCAACTCTGCGCGTAGGTTCCGGACGGGCGCACGCGCCCCGCGTCGTCGAGGGTGGCGTCGGCGAGCTCCGCGAGATGCCCGGGCGCGTCGTCCTCGAGGATCTGCCGGGACAGCTCGCGGGTGACGCGATAGGCCGTTTCCTGCTGTTGGAACCGCGCGAGGGCCGTGATCGCCGGGCCCGCCGTCCACTGCCAAACCGTGCCGTTGTGGTACGCGGCGTCCTTGTGGTGGTGGGCATCGGCGACGTGCGTCGGATGGAAGCGGGGATCGTCGGGACCCAGCGAGAGCGGGCCGCGCGGCAGCAGCAGGGCCGCCGCGGTATCGCGCGTCACGGCCGCCTCGATCTCGCGCGGCAGCAAGGGAGAACGCCCGGGCATCGGCGGCACCGACACCGCCATCCACGCGTTGGGTCGCCGGCTGGTGTCGACGCGCCCGTCGGCCAGCAGGCGATCGGCCAGACGCCCGTCACGCCAGTAGCGGGCCAGCACGGCGGTGCGCGTGCGCTCGGCCATCGCCGCGTAGCGGGCCGCCTCGGCCTCGTCGCCCTCGCGCGCGGCGAGGTCGGCCCCGATCACCAGCACCGCATGCCAAAGCGCTTGGATCTCGATGGCGCGGTCGCCGCGGGGCGACCAGCCGCGACCGCCGCGGATGCGCGCATCCATCCAGGTGTCGGCCTCGGCATGGCGAAGCAGGCCCTCCTCGTCGAGGTGCGGCTCGGCGCCAACGACGTAATCGCGGATCACCCGCCGGAGCGCCGGAAGTCCACTCGCGTCGCCGCTGGCCTGGGCCGTTTCCCATGCGGTGCGGATCAGCCACGGCGTGCCGTCAACGGTGTTGTAGAGCGTGTCGGTGGCGGCAGCCACGCGGTTCGGCACGCGCCCCTGTTCGGCGCCTTCGGCGCGGTTCTGCCAGCGCGTGAAGTTGGCGATGACGGCGCGCGCGCGCTCGAACTCGCCGGTGACGAGGTGCGTGCCGGGCAGGGCGATAAAGGTGTCGCGGCCCCAGTTGTCGCGGAACCACGGCAGGCCGGCCCACAGCCCCGGCCCGAACTCGTCGGTGCGGAAGGTGGCATTGCTGGCGACCGCCCAAGGGAAGGCCGCGTCGAAGTTCGCGTCCCCGGTGCGCAACCGCAGCGCCTCGAGGCCCGGGCGTCGCCGGGCCAGCCCCGCCGCCCAGAGGTCGCCGGCCGCTACGGCGTCGGCCTCCCGCTGGAGGCGCGCCAACGTGGCTTCGGCGTCGGCGCGCGTGGGCCCGAAGGCCAAATGCACGACCAGCTTGCCGGTCGCCTCCACGGGTTCGACCAGCCGCAGCACCACGTCGTCCCGCGCCCCGACCGCCCGACGCATCGCGTCGGGTACCGGGCGCTCGCGAAGCGCCACGTTACCGGCGAGGGCGATCGCCGACGCGTCGCGACCGAGCATCAACAGCAACGCCGTCAGCGAACCGCCCTCCGCGGCCACGCACAGCGACAGTGCGGGATGGCCCGCCTGCAGCTGCAGCGCCTCCACGGCGCCGGTCGCGTAACGCACCTCGTGGCCCCAAGGTCGAAGCGTGTCGCTCTCGGCATCGGCGCGCGGCAACAGCGCCCCATCGATGACGCCGGCGAAGCCGCGCAGCAGGGCGAAGTCGCCAGGCCCGGACCAGGCATGCATGCGGTAGCCCGCGCCGCCGAGCCAAGTGAAGGCACGGGCATCGAGGTCTCCGCGATGCTGGTCGCTGGCGACGATGCGCTGCCCCTGCCCTTCCGGCCCACCGTCGCGCCGCAAGACGATTGCCGGCGCCCACGCACGGCTGGGATCGTCGCTGCCCTTCAACGTCGCGCATGACGCCATGCCGTGGCTGGGCGCGAGCCCGCCGACGATGCCAAGGCCAAGGGCGACGACGAATCGGATGGCGCGCTGCAGCATGCTCGGGATTCGGAATGAGGGCCGGCGCAGCGTAGCCGCTGCGCCGCGCCATCCGCGCCAGCGCATACGTATGCAACGCACGCCGAGGCGCCAGCCGCGTCCTACGATGCAGTCCCGCTCCAGGATCGACCCGAATGCTGCTGCGCACCAACACTTTCGCCCTCCTGCTGCTGGCCGCTTCGCCGGCCAGCGCCCTGCCGCTGCCCGACACGCGACCCGCGGAGTGCGCCGTGCACGCCGGCACGACGGTGATCCATCCGTGGTCGGACGCCCTGCCCGCGCACCAGCGCGCCGCCTGGCTCGATGCCCGTCGCCTGCGCTGGAGCGCGCCGGCGGATGCCTCGTCGATCGTGCTGCTTCGCGCGGCCAGCCCGCATCTCCGGCTGCGCCCCGGCAATGCCCCGGAAGGCGACGCGATCCGCCATGCGCTCGCGCCCGCACGGGTCCAACAGGGAGAAACGCGCTTCAGCCACGTGACCGGGGCCACGTTCGAGCTGGGAGCCGCGCTCCCTCGGGAGGCGTGGCGGGACACGCTGGTCGTGGTGGCGCTCGACGACGAAGGCCGCGTGCTCGACGCCACCGGCGTGCAGAATGCGGGCGCGCTGGACGCCGTGTTCGCACCAGAAGCAAAGGACGCGGCGCTCGGCGCTACGGTGGATGCCGGCGCGACCCGTTTCGCCCTGTGGGCGCCGACGGCGACGAACGTCTCGCTGTGCCTGTACGGCGAGGGCGGGGCCAAACCCGTCGCCGGGGCGCCGGAGATCGACGCGTCGTTGATGGGCGTCGATCCGGCCAGCGGCGTGTGGACGCACACCGTCCCCGCCGACCTCCGCGGGCGTCGCTACGCCTTCCTCGTCGATGTGCTGGTGCCGGGCGTGGGCCTGGTGCGCAACCGCGTCACGGATCCGTATGCGCTCGGCCTCAACGCGGATTCGCAGGCCTCCGTGGTGCTGGATCTGGACGACCCCACGACGAAACCCGACGGCTGGGCCGACGACCGCAGGCCGGACACCGTGCAGGGGAACACCGACCTCGTGGTCTACGAGCTGCACGTGCGCGACTTCTCGCGCGACGACGCCACGGTGCCCGAGGCGCACCGTGGCACCTACCTCGCCTTCACCCACGACGACACGGCGGGCATGACGCATCTGCGCGCGCTGGCCGGCGCCGGTCTCACCGATGTTCACCTGCTGCCCACCTACGATCTCGCCACCGTGCCGGAGCGCGATTGCGCTCGGCCCGAGCTTCCGGCCGGTGAAGGCCCGGCGGGCGAAGGCGTGCAGGCGGCGATCGGCGCCGTGCGCGAGCGCGACTGCTACAACTGGGGCTACGACCCGTGGCACTTCAACGCGCCGGAAGGCAGCTACAGCACGGCGCCCGACGATGCGGCCGCCCGTGTCCGCGAGTTCCGCGCGATGGTTCAAGCGCTGCACAAAGCGGGCCTTCGCGTGGGCCTCGATGTCGTCTACAACCACACGATGGCCAGCGGGCAGGACCGGCAGTCGGTGCTCGACCGCGTCGTTCCCGGCTACTACCACCGGCTGAACGCGCAAGGCACGGTCGAGACCTCGACCTGCTGTGCCAACACCGCCACCGAGGCCACGATGATGGCCAAGCTGATGATCGACTCGGCGGTGATCTGGGCGCGCGACTACCGCATCGATTCCTTCCGCTTCGACCTGATGGGCCACCAGCCCAAGGCGGCGATGCTCGACCTGCAGCGCGCCGTCGACGCCGCGACAGGGCGCCGCATCCACCTCTTGGGCGAAGGCTGGAACTTCGGCGAAGTGGCGAACGGCGCGCGCTTCCCGCAGGCCGCGCAGGGCGTCTTGAACGGGACGGGCATCGCCACCTTCAGCGACCGCATGCGCGATGCCGCACGTGGCGGCCGGGCCGGCGATCGCGGCGAGGCCCTGCACGCCCAAGGCTGGCTCTCCGGCCTGCACCATGCGCCCAACGCGGCCAATGCCGCGCGCCCGAAGGCCGAGACCGAAGCGGAACTGCGCCGCGCCGAGGCGCTGATCCGCGTCGGCCTCGCTGGCACGCTCACCGAGGTCCAAACCTTCGATGCCGACGGTGTGGTCAAGCCACTGCGCGACATCCGCTACGGCGACGGACCCGCCGGCTACGCCAGCCAGCCGGGCGAGGTCGTGAACTACACCGAGAACCACGACAACCTCACGCTGTTCGACAGCAATGCGCTGCGCCTGCCGCTCGACACCCCGCGCCACGAACGGGCGCGCGTGCAGGTGCTTGGCAATGCGCTGGTGCTTCTGGCGCAGGGCGTGGCCTACCTGCACGCCGGGCAGGAGCTGATGCGCAGCAAGTCGCTCGACCGCAACAGCTACAACAGCGGTGACGCCTTCAACGCGGTGGACTGGACCGGCGAACGCAACGCCTTCGGCATCGGCCTGCCGCCCGCGTGGGACAACGAGGACAGCTGGCCGCAGATGCGCCCCGTGCTCGCCCGCGCCAGGGATCTCCGGCCGCGCGCCGAGGACGCGGCCTACGTCAACGCGTGGACGCGGGCCCTGCTGCGCCTGCGCCGCGACGAACCGCTGCTGCGCCTCGCCACGAGCGATGCCGTGCAAGCGGCACTGCGGTTCATTCCGGTCGACGGCGAGCCGGGACTCGTGGTGGCGCACCTCGACGGCCGCGCGCTGCCGGCCGCGCATCCCGCCCACGGCCGGGAGCTGCTTTACGCGATCAACGCCGACCCACGGGCCCGCCACGCGGTGACCGGATCGCTCGGTGGTGGCTGGCGTACGCACCCGACCCTCGACGAACTCGCCGACGCCACCATCGATGCGTCCGGGCGACTGTCCGTGCACGGCCGCAGCGTCGCGGTGTTCGTGCGTTGACCGACCGTACGCGCCATGACGACCCATGAATACGTTTTCACCCCCGCCCCGGCACGGACGCGGGTCTTAAGCTCCTTCGGATGACTGCCCAGACCGCCACCGAACCGGCCACGACGCTGGCCGCCCCGCTCGCCGCCGACCTTGTCGCGGCCTTCCGTCGAGCGCTTGCCATGACGACCTCCGACGGCCGCGAGGCCCCCGCCGCCCGGGCTGCGCTGCGCGCCGCCGCCGTGGCCTGCCGCGGCCCGCTGGCCGATCGCTGGGCCGCCACGCAGGCGAGGGACGCCGCACGCGGCAAGGACCAGCGCCGCGTGCACTACCTGTCGATGGAATTCCTGATGGGTCGGGCGCTGCGCAACGCGCTGGCCGCCCTCCGTCTCGAACCGGCGCTGCGCGATGAACTCCGCCGCAGCGGAGTGTCGCTGGCCGACGTGCTCGAATCCGAGCCTGACGCCGCGCTCGGCAATGGTGGCCTAGGTCGCCTCGCCGCCTGCTTCCTCGACAGCTTCGCCGAACTCGGCCTGCCGTCCTTCGGCTACGGCTTGCGCTACCGCTACGGCATGTTCGCGCAGGGCCTGCAGGACGGCGCCCAGGTCGAGCGCCCGGACGACTGGCAGCGCGACGGCACGCACTGGGATTTCGAACGGCACGACGTCGCCTTCGTGGTCGGCTTCGGCGGCCAGGTGGAAACCGACGCCGGCGGCACGCGCCGCTGGATGCCGGCCGAGCGCGTGCGTGCCCGCGCCTTCGATTTCGTGGTGCCGGCGCACGCGCACGGCCACGTCGCCACGCTGCGCCAGTGGGAGGCCAGCGCCGAGCAACCCATCGACTTTGCCGCCTTCTGCCGCGGCGACTACGCTGCCGCCGGCGCCGGCCAGCTGGCCGCCGACACGCTGAACTGGGTGCTCTATCCCGACGACAGCACCGAGGCCGGCCGCACGCTGCGCCTGAAGCAGGAAGCCTTCCTGGTCTCCGCCTCGCTGCAGGACCTGATTGCGCGCCACCTCGCCGAAGGGCGTCCGCTGGCCGATCTCGGCCGCGGCAACGCCATCCACCTCAACGACACCCATCCCGCGCTGGCGCCGGCCGAGCTGATGCGCCTGCTGGTGGACGAGCACGGCCTCGAATGGGCCGAAGCCTGGACCATCACCCGGCAGGCCGTGGCCTACACCAACCACACGCTCATGCCGGAAGCGTTGGAGACCTGGCCGGTCGCGATGGTCGAACGCCTGCTGCCGCGCCACCTCGAGATCATCTACCGCATCAACCACGAGTTCCTGGGCGAGGTGCGCGCCAAGGTTCCGGGCGACGACGCCTTGGTACAGCGCGTGTCCATCATCGACGAACAGCACGGCCGCCGCGTGCGGATGGCCGCGC
The DNA here is from genome assembly GCA_021297925.1 of Lysobacteraceae bacterium. GTDB lineage: Bacteria > Pseudomonadota > Gammaproteobacteria > Xanthomonadales > Xanthomonadaceae > Silanimonas. The sequence goes on along the minus strand of JAJTHD010000013.1, from coordinate 2,280 downwards.
TCGCCGTCGTCGCCTCTCACCAGGTCAACGGCGTGGCGAAGCTGCACTCCGACCTGATGGTCGAGACGATCTTCGCGGACTACGCCCGCCTGTACCCGGAGCGCTTCACCAACGTCACCAACGGCGTCACGCCGCGGCGTTGGCTGCAGCAGTGCAACCCGGGCCTGTCGGCCCTGCTCGACGACGCGATCGGCACCGGATGGCGCCGCGACCTCGCGCAGATCTCGGGCCTGCGCGCGCGGGCGGACGATGCCGAGCTGGGCCGGCGCCTCGCCACGGTGAAGCGCGCCAACAAGGAGACGCTCGCCGAGCGCATCCGCCGCGAAGTGGGCGTGGCGGTGGATGTCGATTCGCTGTTCGACGTGCAGATCAAGCGCATCCACGAGTACAAGCGCCAGCTGCTGAACCTCCTGCACGTCGTCGCGCGCTACCAGGCGATGCTGGCGAACCCGGAGGGCCCGGACGGCCGAGGCTGGACGCCGCGCACCGTGGTGATCGCCGGCAAGGCGGCGTCGGCGTACGTCGCGGCGAAGCAGATCGTCCGCCTCGCGGTGGACATCGGCCGCGTGGTCAACAGTGACCCCCGCCTGCACGGCAAGCTCAAGCTGGTCTTCCTGCCGAACTACGGTGTGTCCTTGGCGGAAACGATCATCCCGGCCGCCGATCTCTCCGAACAGATCAGCACCGCCGGCACCGAGGCCAGCGGCACCGGCAACATGAAGTTCGCCATGAACGGCGCGCTGACCATCGGCACCTGGGATGGCGCCAACATCGAGATGGCCCAGCACATCGGCGAGGACGACGTCTTCGTGTTCGGCCTGCGCGCCGATGCGGTGGCGAACCTGAAAGCCGTGGGCTACGACCCGCGCTGGATCGCCGCGCAGAACGCTTCGCTGAAGGCCGTGCTCGACGCCATCGGCAGCGGCGCCTTCAGCCCGGGCGAGCCACAGCGCTACCGCGCCCTCGTCGACGGCCTGCTGAACCGCGATACCTACCTGCTGCTCGCCGACTTCGCCGACTACGTCGCCACCCAGGCGCGCGTGGATGCGCTCTACCGTGATCCGGCCGCCTGGAAGGCCGCCGTGCTCCGCAACATCGCCGGCATGGGCTTCTTCTCGGCCGACCGCACCGTGGCCGAGTACGCCACCAAGGTCTGGTCGGTGCCCGCCATCGCTAGGGCCGCCAAAACGAATGCTTGACCCGGGTGCCGTCGCGGCCCTGCTCGCGGCGCGACACGCCGATCCCTTCGCCGTGCTCGGCCTCCACGCCGACGCGGCCGGAACGCTGTGGGTACGCGCCCTGCTGCCCGGCGCCGACTCCGTCGACGTGCTTGATGCTGCGACGGGCAAGGCCGTCACGACCCTGGAACCGCGCCGCCTCGACCTGTCGGCCGGCGAGAGCCTGGTCACGCCGCTGTTCGAGGGCAAGGTCCCGCGCCGCAAGCTCCGCTTCGAGTACCGCCTGCGCGTCCGCTGGGCATCCGGCCACGAAGGTGTCTATGCCGACGCCTATGCGTTCGGCCCGCAGATCACCGAGGACGAACTCCGCGCCTTCCACGAAGGCCACCACACCCGGCCACAGCGCTTCCTCGGCGCGCACACTGCCATGATCGACGGCGTGGCCGGCGTCCGCTTCGCGGTCTGGGCGCCGAACGCACGGCGTGTCTCCGTGGTCGGCGACTTCAACGGCTGGGACGGGCGCCGCCACCCGATGCGCCTGCGCCACACCGCCGGCGTCTGGGAACTGTTCGTGCCGCACGCCGCGCCGGGCGACCACTACAAGTTCGAGCTCATCGACGCCAACGGCAGCCTGCTGCCGGCCAAGGCCGATCCCTACGCCTTCGCGAGCGAACTGCGGCCGGGCAATGCCAGCCGCGTCGCGACGCCGCGCAGCGACACGCCGCTGCCGGCCGAGCGCGCTGCACGCAATCATCGTGGTGTGCCCATCAGCACCTACGAAGTGCACCTCGGCTCCTGGGGGCACCCCGATCTCGCCAGCGCGACTGCCGCACGTCCGATCTGCGCCGAACACACCGCGCGCACCGGCTTCCCGCATTGGGACGCACTGGCTGCGGTACTGCCGGGCTACGCGGCGGCGCTCGGATTCACCCACGTCGAACTGCTGCCGATCACCGAGCATCCCTTCGACGGCAGCTGGGGCTACCAGACGCTGGGGCAGTTCGCGCCCACCGCGCGCTTCGGCGAACCGGAAGGCTTCGGCCGCTTCGTCGCCGCCTGCCACGCGGCTGGCCTCGGCGTGATCCTGGATTGGGTGCCGGCG
>JAJTHD010000258.1 GCA_021297925.1 Lysobacteraceae bacterium | reverse complement strand
GGTGCCGGCTGGTGCGTCCGGCAGGCGCGCCAGCACGAGGTGCACGATGTTGTCGGTGAAGTCGTGCTCGCCGCCGGTGATGAAGATCTTGGTGCCGGTGATGGCGTACTTGCCGTCGGCGATCGGTTCGGCGCGGGTCTTCAGCAGGCCGAGGTCGGAACCGCAGTGCGGCTCGGTGAGGCACATCGTGCCGGTCCAGCGGCCTTCGACGATCGCCTTCAGGAACACCTCCTGCTGCCACGGCTCGCCGTGGTGCTTGAGCGCTTCCGTCGCGCCGTGCGAGAGCAGCGGGTAGTTGCCCCAGCTCAGGTTGGCGGCGTCGATCATCTCCTTCATGACCACGCCGAAGCTCTCGGGCAGGTCCATGCCGCCGAGCTCGGCGCGCGCGGTGATGCCCGCCCAGCCGCCTTCGACGAACTGCGTGTAGGCCTCCTTGAAACCGGTCGGGGTCTTCACCGCGCCGGTGGCCTTGTCGAAGGTGCAGCCTTCGCGATCACCGACGCTGTTGAGCGGCGCGAGCACGTTCTCGTTGAACTTCGCGGCCTCCTCGAGCGCGGCGTCCATGACGTCGCGCTGGGCGGCCTCGATGCCGAGTTTCGCGTAGAGCGCTTCGGCCTGGATCACGTCGAACAGCGCGAAGCTCATGTCGCGCACTGGGGCTTTGTAGGTGTTCATGCGGAAGGGGTCGGTCGGCGGAAAGGAGAGGAGGGATGAAGCGTTCGGCGGATGCGCGGCGCGATGCGGCTCGCCGTGGCGTGCTCAGCGCATCACGCCGTCGAGCCCCGGTGCGGGACTGAGGGCGCTGTCGTAGTCGATCGGCTGGTCACGCCCCGGCGGGTCGACGCGGAGCGTGCCGGCGAGCCGGTAGCGGAGGGCGCGCCGCTGGGCGATGGCATCCTCGATGCGCCGCCGCTCGGTGTCGGGCAGGGCGAGGGGCAGTTCGATGACCTCGGCGGCTTGCGGCAGCAGCGCGGTCGCGGGCGTGGCCGAGAGCGGGAGGTCGGTGCCGTCGCCCAGCCGCAACGTCAACGCCACCGCATCGAGGGTCGAGGGCACGGTGCTGAAGCTTTCGACCCGGAGCAACACGGTCGCGCCGCCGGGCGACAGCCGGAGTTCCTGGATGCGGGCCTCCGGAGGGAAGACGCGCTTCGGCGGGCCACCCGCGGCGCAACCGACGAGGGTGACGAAGGCCAGCATCGAGAGCAGCACGAAGCGTCGCGTCACGCAGGGCTCCACGGGGACCGGAGGTCGAGAGGATACCAGCCGTACGCCCCCGTCTGGTGTCGTCGCCGCGTGGTCGTCGCCCGCGGCCTCAGCCTTTGCCGCGCCCGGTGGAGCGCGTGAAGTCGATCTCGTTGAGCCGGCGGTTGGTGCTGATGAGCATCGGGAGGTAGTCGGCGCCCGAGCCGAAGTTGCGGAGGTTGGGGAAGATCTCGTGGGCATCGCCCAGCCCGAGGCCGAACCAGCGGGCGAGGGTACTGCCCAGCTGCTCGACCGGCGTCGACGGGATCATGCGGCCGCGGCCGACGTCGCGGCTGCTGCCGAGGGCGTACTCGGGCATGGTGCCGAAGATGCGGCGACCCGCCACGTCGCCGCCGACGATCCACGCATGGCCGCCCCAGCCGTGGTCGGTGCCGTCGCCATTGTTGTTCAGCGTTCGGCCGAAGTCGCTCATCGTGAACGTCGTGACCGAGTTCGCCACCCCGAGCTCCACCGTTGCGTTGTAGAAGGCGTTCAAGCCTTGGCTGACCTGCGCCAGCAGGCCGGGGTGGCTGGTCGGCTGGCCGTCGTGGGTGTCCCAGCCACCGAGGCCGAGGAAGAAGACCTGCCGCCGTTGGCCGAGGGCCCCGCGGGCGGCGATGGTGCGGGCGACGGCGCGCAGCATGTCGCCGAAGCGCGTGATGCGCCCTTGGCCGTCCGTGGGGAAGGCGGTCGATAGCGCGGGCACCGCGTTGATCGCGTTGAACACGGATTCGGAGAAATCGATGGAGCGGCGACCCATCCGGCCGTGATCGCGGACGAGGGCGGAGCCGTCGCGCTGCGCGGCGTCGAGGAGTTGGGAGAACGCCGTGCGCCGGGCAAGGCCGCGGGCGTCGCTGCCGGTGCGCAGGCTGCTGTCGAGGCGGGTGGGGCCGCTGCTGCCGAGCGTATACATCCCGGTTTCGGATCCGGCGAGCCAGGCGTTGGCGCCGGAGAGCGTCAGGCCGATCGGCAGGCCCAGCGTTGATCCATAGCCCGCCGCCTGCAGGCGGTCCGCGAAGCGTCCGCCCCAGCCGGGTCGCGCGGCGGTTTCGCTGCCCATGGACATCGAGTAAGACTGCTGGTCGACGTGCGAGAACAGCTCCGGAGGGAGTGGCACGCTGCGGCTCTGGTAGGCGGTCTTCGTGGTCGGCGCAACCAGCGGCCCAAGGTTGCCGATCAGCGCGGCCCGCCCGCCCTCGAACAGGGATCGCAGCTCGGGCATCGACGGGTGCAGCCCCCAATCGATGCCCTGCGAGCCGGCCTGCGGCGTGATCGCCAACAGGTCGCCCTGCGGAATCGCGAGCGCCGGGCGCGCGGCCTGGTAGGTCGCGTAGGCGGAGGGGGTCCTCGGCACGACCATGTTGAAGCTGTCGTTGCCGCCGAACAGGTAGACGCAAACGAGTGCTTTGTACTTGTCGGACGAGCGCGTGGCGGCCTGCACCATCTGCAGCTGGCCCAGCGTCGCCATCGCGGCAGCGCTGCCGAGGGCGATGCGTCCGGTCCCGGCGAGGAAGCGGCGGCGCTCGTTGGCCTTGTCGTGGTGGTCCATGGCTTACCTCTGAACGGCGAACTGGGAGGACGAAGCGACGAGAAACACGAGGTCCTCGGCGCGGTCGCCGCCGCCGTCGTTCATCGGCGTGGCGTAGGTCGAGGCGACGAGGATGCGGCGCATGTCGTCGGGCATCCGCCCGGCCATGAGCAGCAGGTCGAGGCGGTCGACGAGCTTCTCCGGCGCGATCGCCAGTCGCTTCTCGTTCGAGAGGTCGAAACGGTAGCGCGTCCAGTAGAACGTGGGATCGGTGACGGTGGTCGGGATCGATGCGTCGTCGCGGTCGGTCTGGAAGAGACGGCCGTGGAGGTGGTTGAAGGTCGTGATCGCGACGGCCTCGTTGTAGATCTGCAGCTCCGGCGCGAACAGCCCGCGCTGTCGAAGTTCGCCGGTCGGCTGGAAGTTCGGGCGGTAGAAGTTGAACACCGAGGGCGAGGCCATGATCGACTGCGCCATGTCGACGCCGACGCCGCGGTTGCGGAGGAGGACGCGCGTGGTGCCGGCCGGTGTCGACACGGCCTGCCCTTGGGCGTTGAAGGCCCGGAGCACGGCCGCGAAGCGCAGCATCGGCTCCTTGACCTTGCCGGCGGTGTACTGGCCGGCCCGCGCGGCGTCGCGGGCTTCCGGGTCCATCAGCACGGCGCGCACCACCGCGCGCATGTCGCCGCGCACGCCACTGCCGTTGTTGTTGAAGCGCTGGGCGACGCGCTGCACGTAGGCCGGCGAGGGGTTGCTGGTGACGAGGCGCTGGATCAGGTGGCGGGCGAGGAAAGGGCCCACGTTCGGATGGTTGGCGAGGTTGTCCAGGGCGGCCTTCAGGTCGGCCCGGGCGGTGCCTCCCGCGGCGACCGTGGCGCCGTTGAGCAGCATCTTCGCGGCGGTGTCGTGCTGGCTTTCCCAGGGCGTCATGTTGCTGACGAGGCCGGGCAGCTTGACGTCGTCCTCCCACACGCCCCAGCGTGGCGCGTTGCTGAAGTTCCAGCCGGTGAGGGCGCGGGCGAGATGGGTGATTCGGGTGTTGTCGTAGGCTGGGATCGTCCGGCCCTGCGGATCAAGCCTGGGCGTGCCGTCGATGTTCAATTCGACGAGGCCGATCGAGAACAACTGCATGACCTCGCGGGCGAAGTTCTCGTCCGGTTCGGTGTTGGTCCGCGGATCGGCCTTCTCGTTCTGCAGCATGCCGAGGTAGCGGCCCATCAGCGGATGCAGCGCGACCTCCTCGAGCAG
>JAJTHD010000134.1 GCA_021297925.1 Lysobacteraceae bacterium | reverse complement strand
CGGCGACGGCATGTGGGTGGCGGTGGACGACGAGTCCGGCGACACCTACACCGGCTACCAGTTCGGCTACTACACGCGCATCGATCGCGAGGGCCGTCGCCACGACGTGCGTCCGCGCGCGCCGCTTGCCGACCCGGTGCTGCGCTACAACTGGAGCACGCCGGTCATCCTCTCGCCGCACGACGCGCGCACGGTCTACATGGCGGCGAACCGCCTCTACCGCTCGTTCGACCGCGGCCGCAGCTGGACCGCGATCAGCCCTGATCTCACCCGCTCCACGCGTCGCGGCAACGTGCCCTTCGCCACCATCACCACGGTGTCGGAATCGCCGCTGCACTTCGGCCGCATCGGCGTCGGCACCGACGACGGCCACGTCCACGTGACCCGCGACGGCGGCGCGCGCTGGCAGCAGGTCGACGCGCGGCTCCCGGCGGATCGCTGGGTGAGCCGCGTCGAGCTCTCGCGCCATGCCGAGGAGCGCCTCTACCTCGCCCTCAACGGCTACCGGCAGGACGACGACCGCGTCTACCTGTACCGCAGCGACGACTTCGGAAAGAGCTGGACGTCGATCGCGGCAGGCTTGCCATCGGAGCCGGTGAACGTGATCCGCGAGGACACGGTGAATCCGGATGTGCTCTACGTCGGCACCGACCGCGGCGTCTATGTGAGCCTCGATCGCGGGCAAGCCTGGCAGGCCCTCGATGGCGGCTTGCCGAACGTGCCGGTGCACGACCTGTTCGTGCACCCGAGGGATCGCGAACTCATTGCCGGCACGCACGGCCGCAGCGCCTGGGTGGTCGACGTGCTGCCGGTGCAGCAGCTCGACGCCACGGTGCGGGCCTCGGCGGTGCACTTGTTCCACATCGACGGCCTGCAGGCTTCGCGCGACTGGCGCCGTCGCCCCGACCCGTGGTTCGACCGTCCGGAGCACCTGCCCGAGCTGCGCGGCACCTTCTGGGCGAAGCAGGCCGGCACCGTGCAGTTCCGCCTGCTGGATGCCAAGGACCGCCCGTTGGCGCAGTTCGAGCGCGCAGCCATCGACGGGCTCAACAGCTTCGCCTGGGACCTGCAGCTCGACGCCAGCCTCGTTGCCGCCGCGGAGAAGCAGGCCCTCGAAGCCCTCGCCGCGGACCAGCGCGGGCTGCGCCAGAACCAGCCGTACGCGGAGTCGATCCGCTTGGGCCATCGCCTGTATCCGGTGCCGGGCCGCTACACGCTGGAGGTGGCCCATGCCGGCGTGACGCACCGCAGCGCGTTCGACATCGAGGCGCCGAAGGCCCCGACGCCGCGCTGGACGCCGCCCTTCAAGCTGCGTGGCGACGACGAGGGTGGTCGCACGCAGAACGACGAGCGTCCGCACCCCCGCGCCGGTGCGCGTGGCCGGCCGTTCGCGATGCCGGGGAAGTAAGCGCCCGAGACCGAGCTGCCCGCCGCGCGATCAGCGCGGTGGGCGCCGGCCCGAGCGGGCCGGGGTCGCGCCCCGGCCCTTCGTCGCGAAGACGCCGTCGAGCTTCCGCTCCGCGCGGAAGCCGGCTTTCTCCAGCCGCTTGATGACCTCGCCTGGCACGTCACGGCCGCTGGTCTTCGCGTTCGGCGTGCCGGTGTAGTGGAAGAGTGGCGCGCCGGGTTTCAGGACGCGCGCGAGTTGGTCGTAGAAGGCCTGCGAATAGAGCTCGCCGGCGATGCCGAAGCGCGGCGGGTCGTGCAGGGCCGCGTCGAAATGCGCGTCGGGCAGGGCGGTGATCGCCAGCGTCACGTCGCCCTCGGTCAGCGCGAAACGACCGGCGCTCGCCGGATCGTCGACGTCCGGCGACCACGGGTTCAGGCGCCGCAGCCACACCACGTCGGGGTTCTTCTCGAAGCTCTGCACGTGGGCGGCCCCGCTCGCCAGCGCGTGCGCCGCGTAGTAGCCGAGGCCGCCGCAGCAATCGAGCAGGCGCCTGCCCCGTGGCTGCACCAGCGCGACCTTGGTGGCCGCGTCGTCCCATGGGGAGACCTGCGCGGTCGGCAGCATCTTGATGCCGTCGATCTCGAACGTGGGCGGGCCCCACTCGGTCGGGATGAGCTTGATCAGCGCGCGGCCGAAGCGCTGCACCGGCTGCCAGTCGGTGCTGCCGCTGCCCGTGGGCAACGCGGCGTAGAAGCTCCGGTCCTTGAACGCGTCTTCGGGCGCGGGCCAAGGCCAGCACGCGCCGTGCCAGGTGAAGCCTTCCGCGTCGATCGCGATATCGCTCTCGGTGCGGCCGGCATCGAGCGAGCCGCGCCAGGCCGCGTCACCGCGGGCGCGAGCGGCACGCAGCGCGTCGATGGCGTCGCGCGTGAGCAGGGGCGAGAGCAGGCGGCTCATCCGGGGCGGGCGTCCGCTGGCGCAGGGCGAGGCCGGTGGCTCAGGTCAGGAAGCGCGCTTCGACCGTGCCCTTGAGTTTGATGGTCATGGGACGGCCGCGGCGGTCGAGCGCCTTGCCGGCCGGCACGAGGATCCAGCCCTCGCTGACGCAGTACTCCTCGACGTCGGTGCGCTCGTTGCCGTTGAAGCGGATGCCGATGCCGCGTTCGAGGGCGGCGGGGTCGTGGAACTTGGAACGCGGGTCGTTCGAGAGGCGGTCGGGGGCGGTGTCGGTCATGTCGTCGGTCGTCGTCATGGGGCGCGGCCCGGCGGGCCGGGCGCGCACGGTAGCAGGTCAGGGCGCCGACGGCGCGGGCTTCACCAGCGCCGGGGCGGCCGAGAAGGGCGTGACGCCGAAGGCCGGGTAGATCTCGGCGGGGAAGAACACCGTGCCGTCCTTGACGACCAGGCGCGTCTGGCGCAGGAGGCCAAGGTCCTTCGTCGGGTCGCCAGGCACCAGGAAGAAGTCGGCGAGCTTGCCGCGCTCGATGCTGCCGAGCGACTCGCCCTGGCCCTGGTAGCGGGCCATGTCCAGCGTGGCGCGCCGCAGCGCCTCGGCCGGGGTGAAGCCGGCCTCGACGAACAGTTCCAGTTCGCGGTGGAAGGCGAGGCCGCCGCCGAGGTCGGTGCCGGGGATCAGGAACACGCCGCGCTCGTGCATCTCGCGGACGGTGGCGAGGATCTTGCCGAAGGCGCCGGCATAGGCCTCCCGGTCGCCGGGCTTTGACATGTCGGTCCACGCGCGCTTGGCGCTGCGCTGGGCGCCGACGGGCAGGTTCGCGAACACCGCCTGCTGGCCGCGCGGGATGGCGCCGTCCTGGTTGAGCAGCAGGTTCTCGTGGATGGCGATGGTCGGCTCGACCGCCACCTTCCTGCCGACGATGGTGTCCATGGTCGTGCGCACGCGCGGCGACTGCAGGTCGAGGGCGTCGAGGCGCGACAGCGCGGTCAGCCGCAGCAGGGTGCGCGTGTCCTCCTCGGGGCCCAGCACCCAGCCGAGCATGATCTGGTTGATGTGGGTCAGCTCGTCGTAGCCGGCGGCCATCATCGCGTCGGCGTTGCTGAAGGCCGGGATGTGGCCGGAGACGCGCAGCCCGAGGCGGTGGGCCTCGGCCGCGGCCTTGGCCGACCAGTCCGGGCGCATGCTGTTGTAGAGCTTCACCTGGTTGAAGCCGCGGGCGGCGTACCAGCGCACGGCGTCCAGCGTCTCGGCCTCGTTCTTCACGAGGATGCCGTTGTTGGCCGAGAACGGGCTGCGGCCCTCGATGAAGCCCGCCGGCGTGATGCGCGGGCCGGCGATGCGGCCGTCCTCGATGTTGCGGATGAGGCGGTCGAGCACCGCGTTGTCGTTGCCCATGTCGCGGACCGAGGTGATGCCCGCGGCGAGGTTCATCAGGGTGCGGTTCTGGCCGATGTGGCCGTGCATTTCCCACAGCCCGGGCACCAGCGTGCCGCCTTCGCCGTCGACCACCCATTCGCCCGGCGTGCCGGGCGCATCCGCCGGCTGCACGCCGGCGATGCGGTCACGGAACACGACGACGCTCGACAGCGCGCCGACCGTCCCGGACTCCGGGTCGAACACGCGGACGTTGCGGATGCGCAGCGGCCCATCGGGGCGGTGGGCGAGGCGACGGGACAGGGCTTCGAAGCGTTCGGTGCCGAGCCGGGCGGCGAGTTCACGCAAGCGCGGCGCGTCGGCCTCATAGCCCTCGCGCAGGGTCACGCCGCGGGGCGAGATCACGGCGAACAGGTCCCCGTCCGCTTCCAGTAGCAGGTTGGTCGGGTCGTAGTCGAGGCCGGAGAGCGCGACGACCTGCACGGCCTGCTTCTTCGCACCGGTACCGACCTCGATCGTCTCGCCGGGCTCCAGCCGCAGCGTGCCGCCGGGCAGGGTGGCGAGGGCGCCGTCGTCGTCGGCGCGCAGCGCCCGGGCATACAGCCCAAGGGCCCAGGGGCTCGACGACTGCGCGACGTACATCGCGCCGCCATCGCCATCGCCTTCGCCGGTGCCGGTGCTGTCGCGCCAGGAGGCGGTGCCACCGCGGCGCTCGTAGCGCTCGTCGACCTTGCTGCCGAACGTCGTCGTGCCGGTGATGGTCCAGCCGGTCGGCCGGCCGTCGGCGCCCAGGGTCAGGGCCTCGGCGATGGTCGGCCCGCGCCCGTTGTCCTTGACGTCGTACTCGATGCGCACCGTGTCGCCGTCCCGGGTGGCGATGAGGCGGCCGATCTCGGCCTCGACGCCGAGGACGCGGTAGCGCTGGACGTCGGCGGCGGTGGCGGCACCTGCGGCCAGCGCGAGGGCGGCGGCGAGCAGGGCGCGGGCGGGCAGGGGCGTGCGCATGCGAGGGTGTCCTCCAGTGGAGGGCGCACTGTACCCTCGCGGCCTCGCCCGGGGAGTCCCATGGATCCGATCACCCTGCTCGGCCTCGCCGCCGCCTTCCTGACCAGCATCGCCTTCGTGCCGCAGGTCGTCCGCAATTTCCGGCGCCGCCATGTCGCCGACCTGTCCTGGTCCACCTTCGGGACCTTCACTGCCGGCGTGGTGCTTTGGCTGGGCTACGGCATCGCCATCGGGAGCCTGCCGATCATCGTGGCCAACGTGTTCACGCTGGCGGTCAACGCCCTGAACCTCTGGCAGATGTGGGCCTACCGCGACCAGCCGGTCGACTGAATCCGGGGCATCGACGCACCGTTGACAGAGGGCGCGACAGCCCGCGCCGCTTGGCGGTAGGCTGCGGGCCTTCCCCGAACCGAGGAACCTTCCATGCGCCTCACCCGTCTCGTCCTTCCGGCCCTGCTGCTGGCCGTCCCCGCGATCGCCGCCGCCGAGGAACCCGCCGCCGGGGCCATGCAACTCACCGACAAGCAGACCTTCCTTCTGCCCATCGACGAGCCCGGCAACCGCCTGCCGACCTACCCGGAGGCCGTGCTGGCCCAGCAGCCCATCGAAGGGCCGCGCTACGTCTGCATGCGCGTCGACCTCGACGCCGAAGGCAAGGTCACGTGGACCGGCCCGATCGTCCGCGAGCCCGAATGCCCGGCCATCACCGTGCTGACCAAGCAGTTCGCCGACGCCTCGGTGGCCGCGCTGTCCGCCTGGCGCTTCGAACCCGCGACGATCTGCACGTTCCGCACCAAGACCGCCAAGGAAGCCGCCGGCATGAGCTGCCAGGGCGGCAAGGAAGAGCCGACGCCGACCAGCCTCACCTTCCGGCTGCTGTTCGAGCAGTCGGGTGGCCAGGGCGTGGTCCGCATGCAGCGCGGCTGAGGCCGCGTGGCGGGCCGTCGCAGCGGCCGCCCGACGGGCGCGCCGGGCACCGCGACCGTGGTCCGCCGCTGGTGGACCACTGAGCTGCGGTTCGCCGAGGGCACCGGCCAGAGCCGGATGTCGCGCTGGTTCCCCGACCGCCTGCTGATCGACTACACCCGCACCATGCTGGCGCCGCTGGCCCGCCTGCCGGCGGAGGCCCGCATCGGCATGGTCGGTCTCGGAGGCGGCTCGCAGGCCAAGTTCCTGCATCGCCACCTGCAGTGCGCCCGCATCGAGGCCTTCGAGATCGATCCCGGCGTGCTGGCCTTGCGCGACGTCTTCCAGATCCCGCCCGATGACGACCGGCTCTCGGTGGTGGCGGGCGATGCCGCCCTGCTGCTTCGCGAGCGCCGTGGCGCCTACGACCTGCTGCTGGTCGACGGCTACGACGCGAGAGGCATCCCCGCGGCGCTGTCCACGCAGCGGTTCTACGACGATGCCCGCGCCGCGCTGTGCCCCGGCGGCGTTCTGGCGGCGAACCTGTACGACACCGACCATGCCGCCCACGTGGAGCGGCTGCGGCGGGCCTTTGGCACGGACCGCGTGCGGGTGCTGGAGGAAGCGAGGCAGAGCAACCGCGTCGCCTTCGGCTTCGCCGCTCCGGTCAGCGCCGCCCCCGGGCCCGAGTCGAGCGCGGGCGCGGCGCTGTCGTGGTGGGCGCGACGCCAGCTCCGTCGGGAGTTCGCGCGCCTCGCGGAGGCCGATCCGCCGTGACGACCGCCCCGGCCCCTTTCGTGGTCCCTTGCCGGCCCCTTGCGTGGCGGGCCCCGTTCCGGTGGCTGGCCGCCGGTGCCCGTGATCTCCGTCGAGCACCGGTCCCCAGCCTGCTGTTCGGTCTCGTGGTCGTGGTGACCAGCCTTGGCGTGGCCGCGATGGCGTGGTGGCTTGGCCGGTTCGCCCTGCTCGCCGCGCTGCTGTCGGGCTTCGTCTTCGTCGCCCCGCTGCTCGGCGCCGCGCTCTACGACGTCAGCCGCTCGCTGGAGCGTGGCGAAGTGCCCCGCGTCCGGGCGGGCGTCGCGCGGGCACGGCGCATTGCCGGGCAGGCGGCGGTGTTCGCCCTGGTCCAGATGGTGGTCCTGATGGTCTGGTCGCGTGCCGGCATGATGGTGAAT
>JAJTHD010000114.1 GCA_021297925.1 Lysobacteraceae bacterium | reverse complement strand
TCCCGACGCTTCGCTCCCGCCGGGCGGCGTCCAGCGCACGCGGGTGCCCGAAGCGGTCCGTTCCGCGCCCTCGCGATAGCCGCTGCGGGCGTCCTCGAGTTGGAAAGACGGCGCCGAGGGCGTGTCCGCATAGCGGACCCACTTCCGCGCGAAGGCCTGGCCGTCGAGGCAGCGGTACATCACGAGCCGCTCCGCCGGCTCCCCGTTATCGAAACGGACGATGTGCTGCTCGCGGAACAGGACCTCCCGGCTTTCCAGGTCCCGAGCGGTGGCGATTTCCTGCTGGATCGTCGCGGTCGCCGCAGGCGGCAGCAGCAGGGCGAGGATGGCGAAAGCGACGCGTGTTGTTCTGGTCATGACCTGTGTCTCCACGAGGGGCGCCGGATCAGGAGGCGCGGTGGGTGCGCGGTGGAAGGGGGAAGAAGGCGCTGACTTCCTGCTGGTAACGGCGATAGTCGTCGCCGCGGGTGCGCAGGGCCTGCGCTTCCGTCCAGGGAATGCCACTCACCCGCCAGAGGAAGGCGAACATCAGGAGCGGTCCGGCCAGCGCCAGCCAGGCCAAGGGCCCCGTCGCCGCCAGCGCGACGTAGGCGAACCAGTGGACCCACTCGAAGAAGTAGTTGGGGTGCCTGGACCAACCCCACAGGCCGCGGCGACACGTGCGGCCCTTCTGCGCGGGGTCGCGACGATGCGCCGCCAGCTGACGATCGGCCAGCGTTTCGCCAGCGACGGCAATCGCCCACACCGCGGCCGCCGCCCAGACCCAGGCGCTGTCGATGCCCCCCGCGCCAGCCGCGGCGGCAACGAAGGGCAGGGAGAACAAAGCGATCACCAGGGCCTGAAGCTGGAAGAAGGCGAACCAGCGCGGCGCGCCGTCCCCGATCGCCGCCCTCATGGCCTGGTAGCGGCCGTCCTCGGCCTCCCCGCGCACCCGGTGCCAGAGGAACCGGAACAAGCGGACGCCCCAGAAACCGCCGAACAGGGCCACGAGGACGCGGGAGGCCAGGCTGCCCTCGCCCAGCAGGCCGGCCATCACCGCCGCAACCGCCATGCCCAGTGCCCAGAACACGTCGACGTAGCCCATGTTCTTCTCCCGCCTTGCGTAGAAGAACGCAAGGCTCATCCCCGCCGCGGCCAGGCCCCAGATCAACATCACGATGCCGACGGTGCTCATGCGATGGCCTCCCGCTCGTTCTTCGCCAGATGCTTGTCGATGCCGTACAGCAGCGGGATCGCCACGCCCCAGCCGATCGCGATGGCGAGGAGGCCCTCCACCATGCCGTGGTCGAAGCGCACGGCACCCGCGACGGACGCGGCGCTGGCGTAGGCCAGCGGCCCGCCCAGGACCCCGAGGGCCGCCGCCGCCCAAGGGCGGGAGGCCAAGGCGGCCATGGAGTGGGTCAGCGTCAGCGCGAAGCCCGCCCACAAGGCCAGGATCCAGGGGGGAGCGATCAGACGGTGCTCGCCGGCGGCCGCGTAGGTCAGCAGGCCGCTGGCCCCCAGCGAACCATCGAGGATCAGGCCGACCACGAGGGCGCTCGCGAGGAGGCGGACGTCCCGGCGTCGGGTGGGCGAGAAGTGAAGATGGGCCGCGGCATACAGGGCCGCGGCGACGGGGCCGGCCCATGGCCACCCCTTGCCGGCGCCAATGACGCAGGCCCACCAGACGGCTTGGAAGCCGAGGACGTTGAACACCAGCCACTGCATTGCGAGATCTCCGTTGACGCCCGGTTCGTCGGGCACGGAGTCATCGTCGCCGCGGCGGTTCCGGCCTTCGCGATGGGCCGGTGAAGTCCTGCATCAGCGGTGCCGCTCGTTCATGAGCGGCCGACGCGCCTCCTTTCCCAATGGCACCAGCGGCAGCCCGTGCGTGAAGCCGGGGCGAATCCGGCCACGACCGGCCGCCCGTGCACGGGTGCTGCTGGTGGACGGTCGTCCTACGGGGCTGCGCGGTTGACGCCGTCAGCGCAGCGCGTCGATCCCGCGTCGCAAGTCGTCGACGAGATCATCACCGTGCTCCAGGCCCACGGACAGCCGGAGGAGCCCGGGGGGCGACACGGCATTCGGACCCTCCACCGAGGCGCGGTGCTCGACCAGGGACTCGACGCCGCCCAGCGACGTCGCGTTGGTGAACAGCTGAACCGCGCCGGCGAAGGCCAGCGCGGCCTCGCGACCGCCCTTGAAGGTGACCGACACCATGCCGCCGAAGTCGCGCATCTGCCGCGCCGCGATGGCGTGGTGGCGGTGTGAGGGCAGGCCGGGCCAGTAGACGGCGTCGACTGCCGGCTGCCCGGCGAGGAACTCGGCGACCCTGCGCGCGTTCGCGCAGTGCCAAGCCATCCGGGCGGGGAGCGAACGCAGCCCGCGCAGGGTCAACCAGGCCGAGAACGGGGCGAGGATGTTGCCCGTGATGTGCCGGCGATGGGCGGCTTTGTCGAACAGGCCGTCGCGCCTCGCGAACACGAGGGCGCCGCCCATCACGTCGCTGTGGCCGCCCATGTACTTGGTGGTGGAGTGCATCACGAGGTCGGCGCCCAGGGCGATCGGCCGCTGCAAGGCGGGCGTGGCGAAGGTGTTGTCCACGGCCAGCAGCGCCCCGTGCTGCTTCGCGATCGCGGAGAGTGCGGCGAGATCGGCGATCCGCAACTGCGGGTTCGACGGCGTCTCGGCCCAGATCATCTTGACGGACGGCGTCATCGCCGCGGCCACGGCCGCCGCATCCGTCTGGTCGACGCGGCGCACGTTGACCCCGCGCTCCGGCAGGAACTCGGCGCCAAGCGAGCGCAGGCCGGCGTAGCAGTCCTCGGGGATCAGCACGTCGCTGCCGGCCGGCAAGCATTCGAGCGCCGCCGTCATCGCCGCCATGCCCGAGCCATACGCGAGTGCGGCTTCGCCCGCGTCGAGCGCGGCCAACGCCGTTTCCAATCGATCCTGCGTGGGGTTGCCCTCACGCTGGTACTCGTAGCCGGCCAAGCGCTCGGCCGCCGGCCCGTGCTTGAACGTGGTCGACAGGTGCAGCGGCGGCGCGACGGCGCCGTTGTGGGCATCGGCCTCGCCGCCGGCGTGCACGGCGAGGGTCTCGAAACGCAGGTCAGGGCGCATGCACGGGCTCCAGGTCGAAGCCCCGGCGCAGCAGTTCCCCCGCAAGCTGCGGCGGCGAGGCGTAGTGGATGGCATCAAGCCCGGCGCTCTGGGCGCTGGCGACGTTCTCCGCGATGTCGTCGATCATCAAGGCCGAGGCCGCGGAGAACCCCAGGGTCGACAGGCAGGCGTAGTAGGCCTGCGGGTCGGGCTTGGTGATGCCGAGCTGGCCGGTGGTGACCATCCGCGTGCCGAACAGGGGGCGCAGTTCCGGAAAGAACTTCGGCAACTGACGCCCGAGCCACTGGCCGTTGTTGGTGAACAGGGCCAGGGTGGTTTGCGGGGCGACGCGCGCGGCCAGGCCCAGCACCTCGCGGCGCAGTCGCATGCTCTGCCGACGCGCCTCGATGAAGGCGTCCATCGGGATGTCGAGGCCGTGGCGGCGGCGCACCGCGTCGAGGTAATCCTCCAGTCCCAGCTCGCCGCGGTCGTTCTTCGTCTCCAACCCGCTCTTGAACAGGGCCTCGTGCACCATCGACGGCGGAGCACCCACCGCGCGGGCCAAGGCCTCGACGCGGCGCTCGCGCTGGTACTCGACGAGCACGTCGTCGAGGTCGAAGATCACCAGCTTCGGGCGCGATCTCGGGGTCATGGCGTGGTGGCGACTTCGCGGAAGCCCGCGCGCGCGGCCTCCAGCGTGTGCGCGATCTCGGCGCTGCCGTGCACCGAGGACACGAAGCCGGCCTCGAAGGCCGAGGGCGCGAGGTAGACGCCGCGCTTCAGCATGGCGTGGAAGAAGCGGTTGAAGCGCGACGTATCGGCGGCCTTGGCCTGCTCGAAGCTCGTCACGCGCTCGGCCGTGAAGTACAGGCCGAACATCGCGCAGACGTGGCGCGTCGAGAACGCCACGCCGGCCTCGTCGGCCGCGGCCTGGAAACCGGCGACCAGCGTTTCCGTCGCCTTCGCGAGGCCCTCGTAGAACCCGGGCTGCTGGATGATCTTCAGGGTCGCGAGGCCGGCGGCCATCGCCACCGGATTGCCGCTGAGCGTGCCGGCCTGGTAGATCGGGCCGGCCGGGGCGATCTGTCGCATCAGCTCGGCCCGGCCGCCGTAGGCGCCCACCGGCATGCCGCCGCCGATGATCTTGCCGAAGGTGCTGATGTCGGGCTGCACGCCATACAGTTGCTGCGCGCCGCCGAGGGCCACGCGGAAGCCGGTCATCACCTCGTCGAAGATCAGCAGCGCGCCGTGCTTCGTGCACAGCGCGCGCAGGTGCTCGAGGTAGCCCGGTTCCGGCGGGATGCAGTTGGCGTTGCCCACCACCGGTTCGACGATGACGCCGGCGATGTCCGCGCCCACCTCGTCGAACAGCGCGGTCGCGGCAGCAAAGTCATTGAACGGGAGCGTCAGCGTGAGATCGGCCAGTGCCTTGGGCACGCCCGGCGAGTGCGGCAGGCCGAAGGTCAGCGCGCCCGAGCCGGCCTTC
>JAJTHD010000037.1 GCA_021297925.1 Lysobacteraceae bacterium | reverse complement strand
TGTGTTCGATTACATCATCGTAGGCGCCGGCTCCGCCGGCTGCGTCCTCGCCCACCGGCTCAGCGCCGATCCCTCCATCCGGGTGCTGCTGCTCGAGGCCGGACCGCGCGACTGGCATCCTTTCGTCCATATGCCCGCCGGCCTGGCCAAGCTGGTCGGGAAGAAGGGCGTCAACTGGGACTACAGCACGGCGCCCGAACCGAACCTCGACGGCCGGATGCTCTGGTGGCCGCGCGGCAAGGTGCTCGGTGGCAGCAGTTTGATCAATGCCATGTGCTACATCCGCGGCGACGCGCGCGACTACGACGAGTGGGCGGCACTGGGGGCCGAGGGCTGGCACTGGGAATCGGTGCTCCCCTACTTCAAGCGCGCCGAGGGCAACAGCCGCGGCGGCAATGCCTTCCACGGCGCTGAAGGCCCCTTGGGCGTCAGCGACCACCGCTACCGCAACCCGCTGTCCACCGTGTTCGTCGAGGCCGCGCGCCAGGCCGGCTTCCCGGTGAACGCCGACTTCAACGGCGCGGTGCAGGAAGGCTTCGGCTTCTACCAGACGACGACCCGCGACGGTTCGCGCTGCTCCTCCGCCACGGCCTACCTGGACCCGATCCGTGGCCATCGAAAGAACCTGAAGATCGTCACCGGCGCGCTCGCGAGGAAGGTGCTGTTCGAGGGCGGCCGCGCCAGTGGCGTGCTGTACACCGTGGGCGGCGCGGCCTATGCCGAAGGCGCCTCCCGCGAAGTGATCCTCTGCGGCGGCGCGATCAACAGCCCGCAGTTGCTGATGCTGTCGGGCATCGGGCCGTCGGGCCACCTGCGCCAGCACGGCATCGAGGTGAAGGTCGACCTGCCGGGCGTCGGCGGCAACCTGCAGGACCACCTCGACGTCTGCACGATGCAGCGGTCCACGCAGGCGGTGACCTACGACGACTCGGACTCCCTCGTGAACGAGGCGCTGATCGCGCTCGACTACTACCTGCGCAAGCAGGGTCCGGGCACCAGCAACATCGCGGAGTCGGGCGGCTTCCTCCGATCGGACCTTGCCGAGGACGAGCGGGCGGACCTGCAGTTTCACTTCGTCCCGGCCCAGCTCGACGACCATGGCCGCAACCGCCTGCCGGGGCACGGCTACACCGTACACGCGTGCTTCCTGCGCCCGAAGAGCCGCGGGCGGCTCTACCTCGCCAGTGCGGACGCGGACACGAAGCCGCGGATCGAGGCGAACTACCTCGGTGACCCGGACGGATTCGACCGCCGCGTCATGCGCGAGTGCGTGCGGCTGTCGCGGCGCATCCTCGCGCAGGATGCTTTCGCGCCGTACCGTGGCGACGAGCGTTTCCCCGGGGCCAGCGTCCAGGACGACGACGCGATCGACGCCTTCATCCGCCGCAAGGCGGAGTCCATCTACCACCCGATTGGCACCTGCACGATGGGCGGCGACGGCGACGCGGCCGCCGTGGTGGATCCGGCCCTGCGCGTCCGAGGCGTGGACGGGCTGCGCGTGGTCGATGCGTCGGTGATGCCGCGCCTGATCGGCGGCAATACCAACGCGCCGACGATCATGATCGCGGAGCGAGCCGCCGACCTCATCCTTTCCGCTGCGGGGGCCCATCCCCGACCGGCCACGACCACGCAAGCCGCCTGATCGTCAGCGCCGCTCCTCCGGCGGCGCCAAGGCCGCCGGCAGCGGAGCCTCGAGCAGCGTCGCGACGAGGCGCAGCAGTTCGGCCTCGGCCACCGCGAGATGGCCATCGTGGGCCGCGGCCGCCGAAAGGCCTTCGATCAAAAGCACCTTCGCCTTCGGCACGAGGTCGTCGAGGCGCGGCCACGCGTCGTCGAGCGCCGCCAGACCGCCACTGGGGGGCACGTAGCGCGCGGTCGACTTCGGCAGGACCCGCTGGAGACCGGCCATGAAGGCGCGCTGCGCGTCGGCCGTGGACGCGTGGCCGGCGTGGGCCATCGCCGCCAGCACCGCCACCACGTCAGTCTCGAGATCGACCAGCCGCCGATGCGGCCGGCGCCACGGGGCGCGGGGATCGATGAACGCTTCCAGTTCCTGGCGGAGCCGGCTCGCCAGCGCGTACTCGAAGAGGCTGACGTGGCCATCGGCGTGAACGAGGGCGAAGCAGACGTCGGCGATGGCGTGCAGTTCGGAGCGAGAACGGCGCTTCAGGCTGGCCAGCGCGAGCTCGGCCAGCGGGAGGCGGAGCGCCGCATGCAGTTCCTCGAGGCGATCCGCGAAGTCCTGCGCCTGGCCCACCACGGCCGCCGGGACGCGCGCGGCCATCTCGGCCTGCTGCTTGCGTCGCACCGCCGCATCCTTCGACAGGAGCAGGCCGTAGAGCAGCGGCAACGCGTCCTCGCGGTCGCGGGCGGCACGCTCGACCACTTCGGGCAGCGCGCCGAGCACGGCCAGGGCGCGGTCGTGGTCGGCGCGCTGGCACTGCCCGACGGCGGCGGCGATCGCCGACGGCGACGCGACGACGCGATGGTCCGCCGTCGGGAGCGGCGCGGCGGGCGCGAGCCCGAGCGCGCGATCCTCGTCCACGCCCGACGGCGGCGCCATCGACTGGCGGGCGTACGCGTCATCGAGCTTCGCCGGCTTGAAACCGGGGCGGATGGCGCGGATGCGGTCGAGCAGCGGCGGATGCGTCGCCATCCATCCCGAGAATCCGATCCCGTCCTCGAACAGCATGTGGCTGATCTCTTCGGCCTCGGGGGCGACCAGCCGCCCCTGCCCCGGCACGCCGGCGATCTTCAGGAACGCGCCGACCAGTCCATCGGGTTCCCTCGTGTACTGCAAGGCCGAGGCGTCGGCGAGGAACTCGCGCTGGCGACTGATGCCCGCCTTGATCAGCCGGGCGAAGAACTGGCCGAGCGCGCCGACGACGACCAGGGCGAGGCCGACGAACACCAGCCCGGCCCCCTCCCGCCGACCGTCGCGGGCGACGCGGCGCTGGCCCAGCAGGTGTCGGCCGACGATGCCCAGCATCACGATGCCGAAGAGCACGCCGACCAGCCGCAGGTTCAGGCGGATGTCGCCGTTGACGATGTGCCCGAACTCGTGGGCGACGACCCCCTGTAGTTCCGAGCGGTTGAGCCGATCCAGCGCGCCGCGGGTGACCGCGATGGCGGCGTCTGCACGTCCGAAGCCGGCCGCGAAGGCGTTGATGCGCGTCTCGTCCTCGAGCACGAACACCTGCGGGACGGAGGTCCCGGCGGCGATCGCCATTTCCTCCACGACGTTGCGCAGCCGCCGAAGCCCGGGTTCCTGCACATCAGGCGGCACCAGCGTGCCGCCCATCGCGAGCGCCACCGCCGCCCCGCCCTTCCGCAGCGACATGGTGCGGTACAGGCTGGCACCGCCGATCAGCAGCAGCGTCGCGACCGTGGTCATGGCGAGAATGCCCGCCACGCTGCCCGCCTTGAGACCGCCGCTGGCCGCCAAGGCCAGCAGCACGGCGACATCCACGGCCAGCACGATGGCGACCACCGCCAGCGCGAAGAGCACGAGCAACCAGCGGGAGCGGCGACGGACCGCCTCCTGGCGGGCGAACAGGTCCATGCGGGATCAGAACTGGACGCGGGGCGCGTCGCGCTTGTGGGCCTCGTCGGCCCCGATCTCGAGCAACGCGGCCGGCGCGAAGCCGCCCTGCGCCGCGACGAGGCTGCCCGGGAACATCTCGCGCCGGTTGTTGTAGGCCATCACCGCGTCGTTGTAGGCCTGCCGCGCGAAGGCGATGCGGTTCTCCGTCGAGGTCAGCTCTTCCGAGAGCTGCTGCATGTTCGCGCTGGCCTTGAGCTCCGGGTAGGCCTCCACGGTGACCATCAGGCGCGACAGCGCACCGGCCAACTGGCCTTCGGCGCCTGCCAGCTGCGCCATCGCCGCGGCGTCGCCCGGCGCCGCCTTGGCGGCCCCGAGCCCGGCGACGGCAGCACCCCGGGCGCGGATCACGGCTTCGAGCGTGTCCCGTTCGTGGGTGAGGTAGGCCTTGGCGGTATCTACGAGGTTGGGGATCAGGTCGTAACGGCGCGTCAACTGCACGTCGATCTGGGCGAAGGCGTTGCGGAAGGCGTTCCGCGCAGCGACCAGCCCGTTGTAGGCCGCGATGGCCCAGAAAACGACGGCGGCGACGCCGCCGAACACGATCAGCAGGAAGACCAGCATCGCGAGCCACTCCTCAGTCAGGGATCAGACGCCGCGCAGCGTAGAATCGGCGCTTTCCAGCATACGTCGCCCATGCGTCCCCGCAAGCACCTGATGCCCGCCGCGCTCGCGGCGATCCTCGGCCTCCCGATGGCGCTCGCCGCGCCCGCCGCCCCTGCGCCGCCCGCCGCCGCCGCGTCGACCCCGGCGCCGACGACGGTGTCCCCCGTCCCCGCTCCCCGCGTGGACCTCGCCGCCGCGGAGATCGACCGTCTTGCGAGGGCGATCGTCGCCAGCGGCGTCCCGGGCATCGCCGTGGCCATCGTGCATGGCAACCGGATCGTCCTGGCGGAAGGCTATGGGAGAACGGGCGGTCGCGGCGGCGAGCGGATCGACGGCGACACTGTGTTCCGCGTGGCCTCCCTCTCCAAGGGTTTCGCGGGGACCCTCGCGGCGGTCCTCGTCGAGCGCGGCGAACTGCGCTGGGACATGCCGCTGAACCAGCAGCTCCCTACGTTCCAGCTCGCGGATGCCGCCGGTTCAGCCCAGCTCACGGTCCGCGACGTGCTGGCCCATCGACTGGGACTGAAGTTCCACACGTTCGACAACGACCTCGAGGGCGACACCCCCTACCCGGTGCTGGCCGCGCGGCTCGGCGAGGCGCCGTTGCTGTGCGCGCCCGGCGAATGCTTCGGCTACCAGAACATCGCCTTCAGCCTGATCGGGGACGTCGTCTTCGCGGTGACCGGCCAGTTCTACACGCGGCAGGTCGAGGAACGGCTGTTCGCGCCGCTGGGCATGGAGAACGCGACCTTCGGGCGCGAAGGCCTCGAGTCGAGCCGGCGCTGGGCCCGTCCCCACGTGCGCGGCCGGGGCGGATGGGTGCCGGTGCGCCCGAGGGAGAACTACTACCGGGTGCCGCCGGCCGCGGGCGTCAACGCTTCCGTCCGCGACATGGCGCTGTGGGCCCGGGCGCAACTGGGGCATCGGCCGGACGTTCTTTCGCCGGCGCTGCTCGTCGACCTGCACGCCCCGCTGGTGCGCACGCCCGACCAGCGGACCGGATCGCCTTGGCGGCGCGAGCGCATCCTGGATGCCCACTACGCGACGGGCTGGCGGAACTTCGACTACGCCGGCGAGCCGTTGATCTACCACGCGGGTGCGGTGCAGGGATATCGCGCGATGATCGGCCTGCTGCCCCAACGCGACACCGGCATCGTCGTGCTCTGGAACAACGAGTCGGCGCTGCCCTCCGGGCTGATGCCGACCTACCTCGACCGCATCCTCGAACTGCCGGGACAGGACTGGGTGCAACTCCGCGACCGCCGCTGAGCGGCGGCGCCGCGGGCACCACGCCGCCGACGCCACGATCCCGCCGCCCAAAAAAGCTAACGCCCCTTTCGGGGCGTTATGGCCTTTGCGGAAAACCCCGGTCCGCTGGGCACCGGACCGGGGCGGGATGACAGCAATCGGGGGCGATTTACATCGCCGGGACGGGCGCCGCCGGAGCCGGAGCAGCCGGCTTCTTCGGGGCGGCCTTCTTCTTGGCGGCCTTCTTCGCAGCCTTCTTCGGGGCGGCCTTCTTCGCGGCCTTCTTGGTGGCCTTCTTGGCGGCCTTCTTCGGGGCGGCCTTCTTGGCGGCCTTCTTGGCGGCCTTCTTGGCGACCTTCTTGGCGGCCTTCTTCGGGGCGGCCTTCTTCGCGGCCTTCTTGGTGGCCTTCTTGGCGGCGGCCTTCTTGGCGACCTTCTTCACGGCCTTC
>JAJTHD010000159.1 GCA_021297925.1 Lysobacteraceae bacterium | reverse complement strand
CGATATGGACTTCTGATCCAAGTCTCCAACGCTGTGAAGCAAGAAGGCCCGCGAAAGCGGGCCTTCTTCATTCAGGCCTTGAGGCCAGAATGAGCGAGTTCTCCTGCGAACGTGAGGTTTCTTGCTGCATCGCCGTTGCGGGCTTACGCCAAGGGCCTGCTTCAGAGGAGCAATTCGGATGTTGAATCCCCGCGAGCGGGAAAAGCTGATCAATGCCATCGTGTTCTTTGCCTCGAACACGGCGCACGACGTGGCATTCCGACCGGATTGACGCGATTTCGGCCTTCAAGCCGCGAAATCACGAGGGCTCGGTGGAATGTTCGGACCTTCCTCAGCCGAAGCCGCGGGCGTTGCGCGCCAGGTGTTCCAGCAGGTTGCCGACGAACGATCTTCCAACGGCGATGCGGCGGCCGCTGTCGAGCTCGATCTCGCGTGGCCCTACGCTGGCGCCGTGCAAGCCACGCACCCGACCCAGGTTGACCAGCGCGGTGCGATGGACGCGAACGAAGACGGTCGGGTCCAGCTCTTCCATCATCCCGCGCAGCGACAGCCGGCTGATGAGGGTGCCCTCGCGCGCATGCACGACGACGTAGTTGCGCGCGGTCTCGATCCATTCGATGTCCTCGACCGCCAACAGGCGAATCGAGGCGTCGACTCGCAAAGCGATCCGCCGTGCGAGGGCGGCCGGTCGCTGGTGCAAATGCCGTCGGGCGCGATCGATCGCCTGCGCGACGCGCTCACGATCGACCGGCTTTAGCAGGTAGTCGATCGCGTCCAGGCGCCAGGCCTCCAGCGCGTGCTCGGCGAAGGCGGTGACGAAGACCACCAGCGGAAGTCGCTGGCCCGCGGCGTGCAGGCTGGCGGCGGCATGGAGGCCGTTGCCCTCGGCCAAGCGGATGTCCAGGAACACCAGGTCGACTTCGAGCGTGCGCGCTTTCGACGCGGCATCGGCCATGCCCTCCGCTTCGCCGACGATCTCTAGGTCGGCGTGGTCGGAGAGGTAGCGACGCAGTTTGTCGCGCGCGAGATCGACGTCGTCGACCAGCAGAACGCGAATCGGCGTCGTGTTCACGGCGCCGCCGCCATCGGCAGTCGCACACTCACGAAGCCGGCCCCGGCGGTGCCGAAATCGCAGTGCACCTGCGCATCGTCGCGATAAAGTGCACCGAGCCGCTCGCGTGTGTTGCGCAGGCCGAGGCCGAAGCCGCCCGTGCCCGCATCGGGCGCGATGCCGTTGTTGCGCACCGACACCACCAGGTGGTCGCCGTCGGCGTGGGCACCGATCCAGACCTCGAGCGGGCCGTCGGGTGGCGGCCGCGCGTGCCTAAAAGCATTCTCGACCAGCGGCTGCAACAACAGCGAGGGCACGGGGACGTCATCCAGTGCGCGCGGGATGTCGATCGATACCCGAAGGCGCTCACCGAGCAGCACCTCATGCACCGACAGGTACTGGTCGACCAGTCGTCGCTCCTCGCCCAGCGGATGCACCGCGCTGCGACGCGCCATCAGTGTGCGCAGCAGGTCGCCCAGTCGGCACAGCGCACGATCGGCGCCCTCGGCGTCGCGGTACACGATCTCGCTGATCGCATTGAGCGTGTTGAACAGCATGTGCGGTTCGATCTGGCTGGCCAGTGCGTCGAGTCGCGCCTGGGTCAAGCTGCGTTCGCGCGCGTGCTCGCGGACGTGCGCCTGCCATGCGGCGATCGCCGCCGCGGCCGCGCCATACAGAATCAGGTTGATCGGCCCGCGGTACAGCGCCTCCAGCAGCAGCATGTCGGGCCACGGCGGCAGGTCGAGCCCGGGCTGCAACGTCCGATGCAACCAGAGTCCGCCGAGCAGGTGGCCGACAGAGTTCGCCGCGGCGACGCAGACCGCCGCGGTGGCGTGCGCGGCGGCGATGCGCAACGACGGTCGCCACTGCAACGGATGCCGGCGCTGCATCGCCAGAAGCACCGGCGTGGCCGCCAACCACAGCAGGCTTTCCAGCAACGCATCGAGCAGCAGGCAGACGACGCCGACGGGCCGCAGCGACATGCTGTCGACCATCAAGCGCAAGGGCAGGAACAGCGAGACCGGCAGCATCCACACCGTCCACCAGCGCGCGGCATCGCAAGCCATCCGTCGCCATGCCGGGAGCAGCGGCGCAACAGGCATTGGAACGCGTGGGTTGGCGCCGATCGAATTGGCCATGGCACGGGCTCCGAGCCTGCGGGCATTGCCATGTTAGCGTGAAGCATCTGATTCAAGAATGCACTTCGTCCCGCGCTGGACGGCGTTCGTCCCGTTCGGCGCGACGTTCGGCCCAAGTCTCCTGCTGCCGGCTGTCCGACCTGCCTAAGGTTGGGGGCACCGCTCACCGGAGACCACGCATGATCCGCAAACTGCTGCTGGGCCTGATTCTGCTCCTTGTGCCGCTCGGCGCGCAGGCCGACGCCCAACGCATGGAGGCCGTGCGCTACGCCCGCTACGGATCGCCCGACGTGCTCAAGGTGGTCAACGTGCGCGCCCCCAACGTGCGGAAGGGCTTCGTTCGCGTCCGGGTCCACGCGGCCGGCGTGAACACGATCGATTCGAAGATGCGCCAGGGCGGGCCGTTCACGGGCTTTCCCTACCCTCCGCCGATCATCCCCGGATACGACTTCTCCGGCGTAATCGACGCGGTCGGGAAGGACGTCAAAGGATTTTCGGTCGGCGACGCCGTGTTCGGCATGCTGCCGCTCACGACCCCAGGTGCGTACGCCGAGTACGTCGTCGTCGATGCCCGCGTGATCGCCCACAAGCCCGAGGGCGTTTCGCACACGATCGCGGCAGCTTTGCCCATGCCGGCGCTAACCGCCGCGCAGGCGCTGTTCGGCACCGCCAAGCTCAAAGCCGGGCAGACCATCCTCATCCATGGCGCGGCAGGCGGCGTGGGCCACATCGCCCTGCAAATGGCGAAGGCCAGCGGTGCGCGCGTGATCGCCACCGGCTCGTCGGGTCGGCGGGATTTCCTGATCGGCCTCGGCGCGGACCAGTTCGTGGACTACACCGCGCAGCCGTTCGAACAGGTGGTGCGTGACGTCGACGCCGTGCTCGATACCGTCGGCGGTGACACGCTCAAGCGCTCCTACGGCGTGCTTAAGCCGGGCGGCATCGTGGTCAGCCTTGTCGATGAGCCCGACAATGGCGAACTTCGCCGCCGCAGCGTCCGGGGCGAGACGATTCTGGTCGAGCCCAATGGCCAGACGCTCGAGGTTGTCGCACGTGAGCTGGCGGCGGGACGCCTGCGCGTCGCGATCGAACAGGTCTTTCCGCTGGCGGCAGCCGCGACCGCCCACCGGCGCAACGAGACGCGCCGCGTTCAGGGACGCTTGGTGCTGTCGCTGCTGCCCGACGAAGCTTCCGACGAAGCCGGCGGGGCGCCGCGCCCATGAGTCTCCCCGGCGACGACCGGCACTCGCCGGCCGCCTGCGCGGCGTGTCGCGACACGCGACCGATGGATGCTGCCCTCCGCCTGCAGGTTCGCGACGTGCGCCGGGAGGGCGCGTTGCAGCCCGGAACCCGGGATGGTTAGTGCGCTCGCTGGACGGGGCAACCCGTCTGGCGGCGCGGAAACGCGTGTGCGACTCGTACGACAGCTGTCAAGCGACACCCAGTTTCACGCATTAAGGCGACATCCAGATTCACGCACCCCGGGACGGTTCGAGGTTCAGTTTCGTGTGGTGCCGAGCGTGGCTTCGAGGTCTCTGAGTCGGTAGCTCCTTCCCTTGATGTTTAGGACGTGGGCCTTGTGCAGCAGGCGATCGAGGATTGCGGCGGCCAAGGCTTCGTCGCCGGCCAGAAGCTCGGTCCAGTCGCGAACCGACTTGTTGGTGGTGATCAGGATCGCGCCGCGGCCGTAGCGGTAGGTCACGAGGCGGAAGAACAGGCTGGCT
This sequence comes from Lysobacteraceae bacterium, assembly GCA_021297925.1. Lineage (GTDB taxonomy): Bacteria > Pseudomonadota > Gammaproteobacteria > Xanthomonadales > Xanthomonadaceae > Silanimonas. Next base: position 1,140 of record JAJTHD010000159.1, on the reverse strand, counting down.
TCCTCGCGGGTCATCGGCTCGAAGCCGAGTTCATCGATGATCAGCAGCGCGGTGGACAGGTACTTGCGCCGGCGCAGCCTCGCGGGCGGCAGGTGGGCGTCGGCTTTGAGCTGCAACTTGAGTTCGTCGAAGCGGTAGAACTGCGCCGAGAACCCGAGTTCGACGGCCTTGACCCCCAGCCCGATGGCGAGATGGGTCTTGCCGACGCCGGGCGGGCCTTGGATCAGGACGGTTTCGGTGGCGCGGATGAAAGCGCAGGTGGCCAAGGTGTCGATGCGCGAGCGTTCGATCGCTGGCTGGAAGGCGAAGTCGAAGGCGGCCAGGGTGTGGCCGGTCGGCAGGGTTGAGAGGCGCAGGGCGGTTCGCACACGTCGACCTTCGCGGGCCTGATGTTCGGTGTCGAGCAGGGCGTCGATAACGGCGTGCGGGGCATGGCTTTCCTTGACCGCATCGCTGAGCAGCGGCTCGAGCTGGTCGGCGGCGTGGGTCAGGCCGAGGCCGAGCAAGCGCTCACGGGTGCGGTCGATGTCGAGCTTTCGGCGGCTCATCGTGCCGCCTCCGCCAGCGCGGCATAGAGATCGAGCGGGCGATGCTGGACGGGCATGGCGGCCAGCTCCTGCAGACGCCGGCCCATGCGCCCCAACGGTGTGGGTGGCTGCACGGTGGGGGTGCCAGGCCCCTCGTAGTGCGCATCGTCCACCAGCAATCGGCGCTCGGTGTGGCGGGGGTGCTGGGCGATGACCCGCTGGTCGGCCAGCACCTGCACGGTGCCGGCACCGCCGCGGACTTCGACGCTGCGGGCGAGGTAGGCGAACGGAACGGAGTATTGACGGCCCTCGAAGGCGACCAGCCCGTCACGGCCGACGCGCCGGGTGGCGACATGGTCGAACGGGGCCGGCAGGACCGGCAGCGGCGCCATGATTCCCTCGGCGATCTGACGCCCGCCGAGGTTCGCCAGCAGCACGAGGAAAGCTCTACTTTCGCTTTGTGTGCTTGACGGGGAAGCTTACGGCCGGGTCGCCTGCCGCGCGGCGCCACGGGCGGACGTCCGCCATCTCGCTCCAGCGCGACAAGAACTCGTTTCGCCGCATCACCCGGCCCATTTCTCCCATGCCCCGTCGACCGCCTCGGGCGTACGGG
>JAJTHD010000171.1 GCA_021297925.1 Lysobacteraceae bacterium | reverse complement strand
TCGGCTGGGACCCGCGCGACACCGACGCCGAGAAGGAGCGCCAGCGCATGGCGTGGATCCTCTCGCATCGCGGCCACGCGGTGGCCAACGGCCTGCCGGTGCTCACCTGCAACCGCACCGGCTTCGAGGCCTCGCCCATTGGCGGCCCGGGCATCCAGTTCTGGGGCTCCAGCGCGGTGTTCGGCCCGCAGGGCGAAGTCTTGGCCGAAGCGTCACGCGATGCGGCCGAAGTGCTGCTCTGCGAGGTCGACCTCGCGCGCGGCGAAGCCCTGCGCCGCATCTGGCCCTTCCTGCGCGACCGCCGCATCGACGCCTACGGCGACCTCACCAAGCGCTTCCGCGATTGATCCGCACGGCGCTCCACGGGATTCCGATTTGAACATCCACGAACTGCCGGCTGCATTGGCCGACCAGCCGCACGCGCGCGTCGAACGCGACGGCGTGACCTACACCCTGCTCGGCACCGCGCACGTCTCGAAGGAGAGCGTGGCGGCCGTCGAGGCCGCCCTGGCCAGCGAGGCCTTCGACGTCATCGCCGTCGAGCTGGATCCCGCCCGCCATCGCGCACTGACCGATCCGAACGCGCTGGCGAAGCTCGACCTCGTGCAGGCCATCAAGTCCGGCAAGGCCGGCCTGCTGGCCGCCAACCTCGCGCTCGCCGCCTACCAGCGCCGCCTCTCGGAGCAGCTTGGTGTGGAGCCCGGGGCCGAGCTGAAAGCCGCCGCCGTGGGCGCCACCGCGCGCGGGCTGCCGATGGTGCTGATCGACCGCGACATCGGCCTGACCTTCAAGCGGGCGTGGGGCCGGCTCGGCTTCTGGAAGCGATCGATGCTCGGCGCAGGCCTGTTCACCAGCCTGATCGTCGACGAAAAGGTCGAAGACGACGCCATCGAGAAGCTCAAGCAGGGCGACGTGCTGGAAGCGAGCTTCGCCGAATTCGCCGGCCAGAGCCCCGAGCTTTTCGAGGCCGTCATCGCCGAACGCGACCGCTACATGGCCGCCAAACTGCGCGAGGCCGGCACGGCGCACCCCGGCCAACACGTGCTGGCCGTGGTCGGCGCCGGCCACCTCGCGGGCCTGAAGGCCGCACTGGAAACCGGCACGGCGACGCCTTCGGCGCAGATCGCCGATCTCGAAACCGTGCCGAAGGACGAGGGCCTGCCTTGGTTCACGATCGTCCTCGTCGGCTTGCTGCTCGGCGGCTTCGGTTGGGGCTGGCACCAAGGCGGCATCGAGACCGGCGGCATGGTGCTGCTGCAGTGGGCGGCGATTACCGCTGCGGGCGGCGCCCTCGGCTGCCTTGCGGCTGGCGGCCACCCCTTCAGCATCTTCGCGGCCGCCGTCGCGTCGCCGATCACGCCGCTGCACCCGGCGCTGGGCTCCGGGACGATCAGCGCGCTGGTCGAGGCTTGGGTACGCAAACCGGACTACGCCGACTTCCTCGCCCTCCGCGACGACACGCGCACGATCGGCGGCTGGTGGAAGAACCGCGTGGCCCGCACGCTGCTGAACTTCTTCCTGACCTCGCTGGGCACGGCCTTGGCGGTGTGGGCGGCGGGCGCCGGCATGATCGCCAAGCTGCTCTGAGCGGACCACGCGCACGCGTGTCCGCGCCGCCGCGCATGAGTTCGACACCGGAAGTGATTTGACGGCTCGACCACGCTGCGCTCCACTCGGGATCCTGCCCTTCGAGTGCCGCTGGTGTCCGAGCCCGTCGCCCTGCCCCGCTGGAAACGCGCCGTCCTCAAGGTCGGCAGCAACCTGATCGCGCCGGGCGGGCAACGCCTGTCGACCCGCAACCTGCTGTCGATCGCGCGCTTCATCGCCGAGGCACGCGCCGATGGCCGTGAGGTGGTGCTGGTGTCCTCGGGCGCCGTGGCCGCGGGGCGCGCGCTGCTCGGCGGCCTCGACGCCTCGGCCCTGCCAGCCAAGCAGGCATTGGCCGCGATCGGCCAGCCGCGCATGGTCGAGGCTTGGGCCCGCTTGCTCGACGTGCCCTGCGCACAGGTGCTGCTGGCCTTCGACGACCTGCAGAATCGGCGGCGCTTCGTCAACGCCAAGAACACCCTGCGCGCGCTGCTGCATGCGGGCGTGCTGCCGATCATCAACGAGAACGATTCGGTGGCCGTCGACGAACTGCGCTTGGGCGACAACGACAACCTCGCGGCGCACGTCGCCGTGCTCGTCGAAGCCGACCTGCTGGTGATCCTCTCCGACATCGACGGCCTGTATGACGCCGACCCGCGCAAGCAGCCCACGGCGACGCGCATCGCGCGCGTGCCGGTGGTCGACGACACCGTGCTGGTGCTGGCCGGCGGTGCAGGCTCCGCGGTGGGTACGGGCGGCATGCGCACCAAGCTGGACGCCGCGGCAAAGGCCACGGCACGCGGCATTCCGACCGTCATCGCCCATGGCGGCAAGGCGGACGCGCTCGAAGCGCTCGGTCGCGGCGAATGCCCGGGCACCCTGTTCGAACCCACCGCCACGCCGGCCAGCGCGAAAGAGCACTGGATGCGCCATGCCCTGGCCAGCCAGGGCCAGCTGAGCGTCGATGCCGGGGCCCGCAGGGCGCTGGTCGAGCGCGGGGCGTCCCTGCTGCCGCCCGGCGTTCGCGCCGTCGAGGGCGCCTTCCGCGCCGGCGATGCCGTGGAGGTGCGCGTCGAGGGCGAGGGCCGGGCGTTCGCCAAGGGCATCGCGCAATACGACGCCTCCGAGCTTCGCCGCGTGCTGGGCAAGCCGAGCGCTGAACTCCCGGGCCTGCTCGGCTACGAAGGCCCTGAAACCGTGATCCACCGCGACGACCTGGTGCTGCTGTGAGCCCCGACGACCATCTCCAGATCCGGGCGTGCGCCGAGCGCGCCCGCGACGCCGCCCGCACGCTGCGCCGACTCGACGCTGCCCGGCGCCACGCTGCCCTCGAGGCCATCGCGCGCAGGATCGACGACGCCCGCGAGGCGATCCTTGCCGCTAATGCGAAGGACCTGGAGGCCGCGACGGCCGCCGGCCTTTCGGCGGCCATGGTCGATCGCCTGCGGTTGGACCCGCCCCGCCTCGCGGCACTGTCCGCGGCGGTCCGCGAGGTCGCCGCGCTGCCGGATCTCCTGGGTCCCGCGCAGGAGAACCGCGTCCGCGCCGACGGCCTCGTGATCGGCCGGCGTCGCGTGCCGCTCGGCGCCATCGCGATGGTCTACGAATCGCGACCCAACGTGACGGTCGACGCCGCGGTGCTTTGCTTGAAGTCCGGCAACGCCGCCGTGCTGCGCGGTGGCCGCGAAGCCGCGCACAGCAATGCCGCCCTGCTCGACGTCGTCCGCGACGGGCTCGAGGCAGCCGGCCTGCCCCGCGACGCCGTGCAGGGCGTCCCCACGGCCGAGCGCGCGGCGATCGCCGAACTGCTGCGCCACGACGACTGCCTCGCACTGGCGATCCCGCGTGGCGGCGAGGGCCTGATCCGGCACGTGGCCGAGGTCAGCCGCGTGCCGGTGATCCGCCACTACAAGGGCGTCTGCCACCTGTACGTCGAAGCCAGCGCCGACCTCGATGTCGCCCTGCGGCTGTCGATCGACGGCAAGTGCGCCCGGCCTTCGGCCTGCAATGCGCTCGAGACGCTGCTGGTCGATGCCGCGGTGGCGTCCACGTTCCTCCCACGCTTGGACGCCGCCATGGCCGCCCGAGGGGTGCGCCTGCGGGCTGATCCCGCCGCGCTGTCGCGGCTGCCACGCGCGGAGCCGGCCGACGCGTCGGACTGGGACACGGAGTACCTCGACCTCGTGCTCGCCGTGAAGGTCGTGGCCGGGATGGACGAAGCCCTCGACCACATCGCGCGGCACGGCTCGCTGCACACCGAGGCCATCGCCACGCGGGACGCCACGGCGGCCGCGCGCTTCCAGGCCGAGGTGGACGCCTCGGTCGTCGCGGTGAACGCCTCGACCCGCTTCAACGACGGCGGCGAGCTGGGCTTGGGCGCCGAGATCGGCATCTCGACGACGAAGCTGCACGCCTATGGACCGATGGGCCTCGAATCCCTGACCGCGACGCGCTGGGACCTCGTGGGCGACGGGCACGTCCGGGCGCCCGTCACTGACCCGGAGTGAGCCTCAACCGGGAACGGGGCTCGCCACGCCCGCCCACTCGCGGGCGCGGCGGAAGGCCGCGGAGCCCCATTGGCCGAGGTCGTCCAGCAGCGCGTAGATCGTCGGCAGGAACAGCAGGCTGACCACCGTCGAGAACAGCAGCCCGCCGACGATGGCCCGGGCCATCGGGTAGTAGGCCGGGCCGTCGCCGGCGATCTGCGTGCCGCCGATGCACAGCGGCACCATGCCGAGGATGGTGGTCCCCATGGTCATGAGGATGGGCCGCAGGCGCTCGACGCTGCCTTCGACGAGCGCGTCGATCCGCGCGCGGCCCTCGCGCCGGAGGTTGTTGATGTGCTCGACCATCACGATGCCGTTGTTCACCACCACGCCCATCAGTACGAGGATGCCGATCGCCGCCATGATGGTGAACGTCGTGCCGGTGATGACGAAGAACCAGAACACGCCGAAGGCCGAGAACAGCACGCTGCTCATGATGGCCATCGGGTACAGCATCGATTCGAACAGCGCGGCCATCACCAGGAAGATCATGACCAGCGCGACCACGGTGTTGAACGCCATCTGCGCGCCGGCCTGTTCGTTGCGCCGGAAATCGCCGCCCCAGCTGTAGCCGTAGCCCGGCGGATAGGCCACCGCCGAGAGCACCTCGTCGATCGCCTTCTGCGCATCCTCGTTGGTCTTGCCTTCGGCGAGGTTCGCGGCGAGCGTCAAGGACGTGCGCCGGTTCTCGCGCTGGATCTGGCTCGCGCCCTTGACGATGCGGACGTCGACCATCGACGTGAGGGGCACCCGGCTGCCGTCGACGCGCGTGAGCTGCAGCGTGCTGAGGTTCTCGACGCGGAACTCCTGCGCACCGGCGAAGCGCACCCACACCGGGACCTCCTCGCCCTCCCGGCGGAACTCGCGGAGCGGCGTCCCGCGCAGCGCGATGCCGATGTACTGCGCGACCTCCTGGGCCGAGAACCCGAACGCGGCGGCGCGCTCGCGGTCGACGCTGACCCGGACCTCGCTGATCTCGTCGCCGATGTCGATTCGGACGTCGCGGAGCTCGGGGCGCCGGGCGAGCAGGGGCAACACGTCCTGCGCGATCGATTGCAGTTCCTCGCTCGAGTCCCCCGTCAGCGAGACACGGACGCCCTGGTTCTGCCCGCCGCCGCCCCCGCCTCCCGGGCCCGCGGAGCCGCGGATGCCGATCTCGGCCAGCGCGGACTTGGGCAGTTCCTCGCGCAGCATCTCCTGGATCTTCTCCGTGGGCTGGATGTCGCCCTCCGACTTGAGCGTCAGGTCGATGCCGCCCCAACCCCGCTCGCTGTACACCGTGTAGATCTGCTCGATGTCGTAGCGCTCGCGGCGCTCGTCGAGGAAGCGCTCGACGCGGAGCATCTCGTCGCGCATCTCCTCGAGGCTGTAGGAACCGCGCCAGTCGAAGTAGACGTCGACCTCGCGACCGGCGTCGTTCTTGAACATGTCGAACTTCATCAGTCCCGTGGCGGCGGGGAGCACGCTGAACGCGACGATGAACAGGATGCCGGCGACCGACCAGCCGCGATGCTCCAGCGTCCAGCGCAGGAACCGGCCGTAGCGCCGGGAGAGTGCCGGAAGGAAGCCCGACGTGCTGGCGAGCATCGGTGGCGTGGCGACGCGCGCCGAGATCATCGGGATCAGGCTGACGGCCACGAGCCAGGACGCCAGCAGCGAGATCGTGATCGTCAGCGCGACCTGGCCGAGGAAGATCGAGATCTGGTTGACCTCGCCGAACAGGTTGGGGATGAAGACGATGATGCTGGTCAGGGTGCCAGCGCTGATCGCGAGCTGGACACTGCGGGTGCCTTCGATGGCGCATCGGACCGGGTCGTCCGGGTATCTCTCCCGGTACTGGTAGATGCTCTCCACCACCACGACGGCGTTGTCCACGAGCATGCCCAGACCCAGCAGGAGGCCCATCATGGTGAGGATGTTCAGGGTGACGCCGTAGAAGAACATGACGCCGAGCGTCATCACGATGCAGACCGGGATGGCGAGCGTCACCATCAGGGTACTGGGCCAGTGCCGCAGGAAGTAGAAGAGCACGACGATCGACAGCAGGCAGCCGACAATGCCCGCCTCGACGAGCTCCGAGATCGAACTCCTCACGCTGTCGGCCTGGTCATCCGCGATCCGGAGCTGGATTCCCCCCAGCTCGGGGAGCTTCTCGATCTCCTGCATCTCGGCGAGGACCGCGCGGGACATCGCGACGAGGTTCGCGTCCGCCTCCCGGTACACGTCGACGCCCACCGCGGGGCGGCCGTCCAAGCGGCGCCCGAACTCGGAGCGCTGCGGCTTGACCTGCACGTCCGCGATGTCCGAGAGACGCAGGCCCTGGTCGTTGAGCACGAGGCTCCTCAGCTCGTCGAGGTCGCGGATCTCGCCGACGGGCTGGACGCGGATCCGCCGCGCGCCGTCGTCGATCGACCCAGCCGAGACCGAGAAGTTGACGGCGCGGAGGCGCATCGCGAGGTCGTTGAGACTCAGGTTGTGGGCCCCGAGGCGCATGGGGTCGATCGCGACCTCGACCTCCGGCTGTTCCACGCCGATGATGTCGACGCGCGCGACCCCCGGGATACGCTCAAGGCGGCGCTTGAAGTTGCGCTCGAGCATCCCGTACTCGTTGCGCAAGTCGCGCTGGCTCGTGAAGCGGAGGCGGAGCACGGGTTCGTCCGACGTCGAGAACTTCATCACGAAGTAGCGCTGGAAATCGTCGGGAAGCTCGGAGCGGATCGCATCGATGCGATCGCGTGCCTCGCTGGCCGTGATGTTGACGTCGCGCCCCCAGTCGGTGAACTCGATGAAGATGCCGCCGCCGTCGCCGCGCGCGTTCGAGTACATGTTCGCGATGCCGGGCAAGGTCGACAGCGCCTCCTCCGCCGGGCGAACGATCGTCCGTTCGACCTCCTCCGGCGTGCCGCCCGGATAGGGCAGTTCGACGTAGAGGAAGGGGGCACTGACCGCAGGGAACTGCTCGAGGGGGAGGCGGAACGCCGCGATCAGGCCCAGCACGATCAGCGAGACGTAGAACATGACCGCCGTGATTGGACGGCGCAGGCTCAGCTCCGCGAGGCTCACGGCGACGACTCCCCGAACATGCGGCCGACCAGCCCGATCTGCCGGTGGCGCTCGCCCTCCGCCTTCCAGGATGCATCACCGCGGCGGTCCAGAAGGTCGTACATGACCGGGATGACGACCAGCGTCAGCAGGGTCGAGACCGTCAGGCCGCCGATCACGGTCAGCGCCATCGGCGCCTTCACCTCGGCACCCTCGCCGCCCATGAAGGCGAGCGGCGCGAAGCCGAACAAGGTCGTCAGCGTCGTCATGATGATCGGGCGGAGGCGGGAGTAGGAGCCCTCGACGAGGGCCTCGCGCTTCGGCACGCCCTCCAAGCGCAGTTGGTTCACCTTGTCGACGAGGACGATCGCGTTCTTCACGACGATGCCGACCAGCAGGATCAGTCCGATGAAGACCACCACCGACACCGGCGCACCGGTCGTGAACAACGCGAGGACCGCGCCGACGACGGCCAGCGGGATCGTGAAAAGGATGACGAAGGGATGCAGCAGCGACTCGAACTGCGAGGCCATCACCAGGTAGACGAGGAAGATCGCCAGCGCGAAGGCGAACAGCAGCGACTGCAGCGAGCGCCCGAGCTCCTCGCTCTGGCCGCCGAAGGCCAGGCGGATGTCGGCGCCCAGCGGGTTCCCATCGACCAGGGCGTTCACTTCCTCGATCGCGGTGCCGAGGTCGATGTCGCGCAGGTTCGCCGAGATGATCGCCACGCGGGTCTGGTCGACGCGGTTGATTTCGCTCGGGCCGATGGTCTCGCGGACCTCCGCCACGGCGGACAGCGGCACCGGACGCTCGCTGCGCGGGTTGACGATGAGGTTCCGGATCTCGGCCACCGAGGCGCGGTCCTGCTCGCTGGCCCGGACGAGCACGTCGATCTTGCGGTCGCGGAAACTGTAGCGAGTTGCGACTTCGCCGCGCACCTTGCGCACGACTTCGTCGGCGATCTGGCGCGTCGTCAGCCCGAGGTCGGCCGCCCGCTCTTGGTCGAAGACGATCTGCACCTCGGGGAAGCCGTCCTGGACGGTCGACTTGACGTCCGCGAACTTCGGCGAAGCCGCCATCAGGTCGCGAAGGCGACGCGCAGCGCCCTCGATCTCGCCGAGGTCGGTGCCCCGCAGCTCGACTTCGAGCGGTGTCGACAGGCTGACCAGTTCAGGGCGGCTGAACTTCACCTCGACACCAGGGTACTGGGCCATCAGCCCGCGGAAATCCTCGGTGATCGCCGCCTCGGTGCCACGGCTGTAGCCCTGCCCCAGCACGATGGAGACGCGGGCGATGTTCTCGCCGGACTCGGTCGGGTTGGCGTCCAGCCGCGTGCCGGTGCCGCTGACGCCGAACAGGGCCTGGATGCGCGGATCGTCCTCGAACTGGCCCTGCACGGCCGCCACGAGCGAGTCGGTGTCCTTCAGCGGCGTGCCGGGCGGCAGTTTCGCCGTCATCTCGAAACGGTCCTGCGCCAACTGCGGGATCAGATCCGTCCCAAGCGTGGTGGCAAGGCCCAGCGACAGCAGGAAGGCGACACCCGCGCTGCCGAGCACGAGCCCGGGGCGATTTAACGCCGCCGGCAGCACGCGCGACCGGTAAGAGAGGGCCGCGCGCTCGTAGGGTCGCAACACGAACTCGCCCACCGCCGCGACGACCGGCAGCACGCGGAGCGTGAACTGGCGCCAGGCCAGCAAGGCGACGCGCACGCCGGCGAAGACCAGCACCGAACCCAGGGCGTACAGCAGGATGAACGGCGCCGAGAGAACCGCCGCCAGCCCGCCCAGGACCGGGCCGGCGGGTCCGCGGACGCGCGACGTCACGCCGCGCAGCGGCGCGCCGAACAGGGCGACGAGCCCGGCCCGGCTGGTGGGCAGGGGGACGCGGCCCGGCTCCCGCTCGGGATGGAAGGCCATCGGCGCCGTGGCTTTGAGCGAGCTCAGCATGGGGATCAGGCTCAGCGCCACGACCATGGAGATCAGCAGCGCGATGGAGACGGTGAGCGCCTGGTCCTTGAAGAGCTGGCCCGCCACGCCTTCGACGAACACCAGCGGCAGGAACACGGCGACGGTGGTGAGCGTCGTCGCGACCACCGGCATGCCGACCTCGCGGGTGCCGACCAGCGCTGCTTCCAGCACGCCCAGCCCGCGCTCGCGCGCCTTCGCGATGCTTTCGAGCACGACGATCGAGTCGTCCACCACCATGCCCGTCGCGAGCGCGAGTCCCGCCAGCGACATCACGTTCAGCGACAGGCCGAGCTGGCCCATGAAGAAGAAGGTCGCGATGATCGAGACCGGCAGCGACAGCGAGATGACGAAGGTGCTCCAGCCGTCGCGCAGGAAGAAGAAGATGATCAGGATGGCGAAGATGCCGCCGAGCACGGCCTCCTTCTGCACCTCGCTCAGCGCGGCGCGGATAAAGACGGACTGGTCCTCGACGGTGCGCATGCGCATGCCGTCGACGGTGTACTCGCCATCGACCTGCGGCGGCCCGACCATGCCCGGTCGACGGCGCTCGCCCGGCGTTTTCGGCGCGGTTTCCGCCTCCATCAGGCGAAGGGCCTCCTTGACGGCCGTGGCCACCGCGACGGTGTTGGCGTCGCCTTCCTTGTAGATCGCGATCTCGACCGCCTCGGCCGCACCGATGCGGATGATCGCCTCGCGCTCCTTGTGGCCCTGCTCCACCGTGGCGACGTCGCGGAGGTGGACGGGCACGCCGCCGACGTTGCCGACCAGCATGTCGCGCATCTGCTGCAGCGTCGCGAACTGGTTCACGGTGCGGACGAGGTAGCGTTGCGTCCCCTCTTCGATCCGCCCGCCGGAGATGTTCACGTTCTCCTGCTGGAGCCGCTGCACCACGCTGTTCACGTCGAGGTTGAGCTGCGCCAGCTTGTCCTGGTCGATCAGCACCTGGACTTCGTCCTCGAGTCCGCCACCGACCTTCACGGCGGCCACGCCCTCGACCGGCTCGAGGCGACGCTTCAGGGTCTCGTCGGCATAGCGGCGCAGCGCCATCAGCGCCTCGGGCGAGGCGCTGGCCCCGTCCGCGGCGATCACGAGGCGCATGATCGGCTGCGTGCTCGGGTTGAAGCGCAGCAGCACCGGCGGCTTCACCTCCAGCGGCAGCTGGAGCAGTTCGAGCTTGTCGCGGACCTCGAGGCTGGCCTGGTCCATGTCGGTGCCCCAGGCGAACTCGAGCACCACGTCGCTCTGCCCGGTCCGCGACACCGACTTCAGCTTGCGGAGGTTCTTCACCACGCCGACGGCCTGTTCCACCGGTTCGGTGATCAGCGTCTCGACCTCGGCGGGCGCGGCGCCGGTGTACTCGGTGCGAACGGTCAGCGTCGGATAGCTCAGGTCGGGCAGCAGGTTGACCTTCAGGTCACGAAGGGCGATCAACCCGAAGAGCATGAAGGTCAACGTCACCATCGCCACCGTGACGCGGCGGCGGGTCGCGAGTTCGATCAATCCCATGGTCGCGGGCGTCCCGGCTCAGCGGCCGGCGGCCGCGACGGCCCCGGAGGCGTCACCGGACTCGGGCCCGGCCGGCGCCAGGACCTCGACGGCGACCCCGTCCCGCACGGCAATCCGACCGGCGGTGATCACCTTGTCGCCCGCCTTCAGCCCGTCCAGCACTTCGGCGTACTCGCCGTTGACGTAGCCCAGCTTGACGACCCGGCGAACGGCCTTGCCCTCCTTCACAAGGAACACCGAGGACTCGCCGTTGGACTCGACCAGCGCCTCGCGCGGCACCGTCAACGCGGCCTCGCGCTCGTCATAGACGATCTGCAGGCGCCCGAACATCCCGGGCTTCAGCGCGTCCTGGCCGCGAAACACGCCGACCACGCGGAAAGTGCCGCTGGTGGCATCGACCACCGGGCTGATGCGGTCCACCACCCCCTCGAAGGCCTGGCCGCGCAGGGCGTCCACTTCCATCCGGATCGGCAGGCCCGCCTTCATGGTCGCCATCTCCCGCTCCGGCACGTTCAGCACCGCCTCGAGCCGCGAGTTGTCGACGATGCGGTACAGCGCCGTGTTGACGTTGATGAGGTTGCCCGGCTTGGCGAGGCGCTGCGCGACCACGCCGCCGATCGGCGCGGTGATCGTCGTGTAGCTCAGCTCGAGCTTCGCGAGTTCCCACGCCGCCTTGGCCGATTCGTACTCGAAGCGCAGCTGGTCGTTGCTCTCGGTGCTGACGAGCTTGCGCTCGAACAGTTCGCGGGAGCGCTCGTAATTGTTCTGGGCGCGGCGCATCGTCGCCTCCGCGCGGGCCGCCTCGAGGCGCGGGCGCTCCGGATCGAGTTGGGCGAGCACCTCGCCGGCACGGACCTGGTCTCCCTCCTCGACGAGCACGCGCAGCAGCACGCCGCTGGTCTTCGCAACCACCTGCGCATCGGCCGGGACCTCGAGGTTCGCGGTGCCGGCATAGCTGGCGGCGATCCTGCGCTGGCTGGCAGCCTCCACCTCGACCGGCACGGCCTGCTCCTTCTTCTGGCCCGGCCGCCCGGAGGCCGCGCGATCGTCGGCGCCATCGGCCGAATCGCCTCCGCGACCACCGCACGCGGCAAGACCGACGGCCGCCGACAGCGCGAGGAGCAGGACGAGACGGGAACGGGGACTGGAAACAGCCATGTCGGGAGCACTCGGGAAGGTGTACTGGTTGAATACAACAGTACTTTGCACCATGCCGCAGGCGCATATGCCATGAGTCAGCATGACCTTCACCCGGTCGTGCAGCGCGTCACGAAACCCGCCCCCTCGTGCGCCCCGCGTGCTCGCCGTCTATACTCCGCGGGCTTTCCGACCACTCCCGGACACCGACTGATGCGTCGACTCCTGCCCGCCCTCTGCGGCACCGCGCTCGCCCTCGCCATGGCGCCCGCCCACGCCGCCGGCAACGCCGAGAACGGCAAGCTGCTGACCTACACCTGCGCCGGCTGCCACGGCATCCCGGAGTACCGCAACGCTTACCCCAACTACCACGTGCCGAAGATCGCCGGCCAGAACGAGGGCTACCTCGTCAACGCCCTCAAGGCCTACAGGATCGGTGACCGTCAGCACCCGACAATGGTCGCGCAAGCATCCAGCTTCTCGGACCAGGACATCGCCGACATCGCCGCCTACCTCGCGGCCCAGAAGGCCCAGTGACGAAGGACCACCGCCCCATGCGTCTCACGACCCTCGCCACCGCCTCCCTCGCCCTCTTCGCCAGCACCGTGCTCGCCGTGGGTGCGCCGAAGGGCGACATCACCGCCGGCAAGCAGCGCTTCGAAGCCACGCCGGAAGGCGGCCAGTCCTGCGCCAGCTGCCACCTCGAAGGCGGCGCCAAGTCGATCGACGGCAACACGCCGCTGCTCGCCGGCCAGTACGCCGATTACCTCGAGAAGGCGCTGAAGGACTACCGTTCCGGCGCCCGCGTCAACGTGCTGATGAACGCCCAGATCGGTCCGGACGGCACGAACCCGCTGACCGACGCCGACATCCAGAACATCACCGCCTACTTGGCATCGCAGCGGTCGTCGCTGCACATCTACGAGTCGGCCAAGTCGGACTGACGCTCCCGCGCTTCCGTGGCCCCGACGCCCGGCCCTGTGCCGGGCGTCGTCGTTTCGGCCTTGTCGGGCGCCGGCTCAGCGCTGCACAGCGCCAGCAGCCGGTCGAGCAACCAGGTGATCCGGGCAGGGTCCTCGGCCTTCTCCAACTCCTCGCGCAGGCCGCGGCACTGCACGCTCCGGACCCTTTCCCAAGGCGGCGGATCGGCGGATCGCTGCACGATCACGCCCGTTCCGCCATTGCGCTGGATCATGCAGGCGCCGCCCAGGCCCGCCAACGAGGCGCCGCAAACCAGCGAGAACTTCGGCCCCAAGGGAATGGTGGTCTTGACGCTCGTGGCGCGGACGAGGCGTCCGTACCACTCGGCACCCGCGCTGACCTTCGGCTCCCAGCGAAATGCGATCCGGTCCTCCTGCGTTGCCAGCGCGGACGGGCGGTAGAACACGTCGTCCTCGCTGCCGTCTCCCGGCATCCGGTACTGGTCCGGCGCCGCAGGCGTCGCGGCATACAGGGGCTCATCGGGCAGTCGGGGGCGTCCTGCGTCGTCGTAGAACCGGTCCTTGGGCACGATCTCGGCGTCCACGGGTGGCGGTGAGGACATCGCGTTCGTCGAGGCGGACGCGGGCTGCCGCGCCGGTGAGGACGGCCGCCCCCCGGACATGGCCGGCGCCACCGGGGGCTTCGGCATCGATGGAGGGCGCTGGCGAGGCGGAAGCGTCACGGCGATGGCCTCGACGGCCGCGGACGCCGTTGGTTCGCTGGCGGAGGGATCCGGCCACGACGATGGCGCCGCGGGGACCAGCACCAAGATGGCCAGCGCCGAATGCACGGCGATCGCCACGGTCCACGCGAAGACGCTCGACCACGAGAAAGGACGTGCAGGCAAAAGGGGGACTCCCGAATAGGCCGGGAGAGACTGACGAGCGGCCGGCTAAAGGGGCGTTAACCGGCCCGTGGTCCGACGCC
>JAJTHD010000178.1 GCA_021297925.1 Lysobacteraceae bacterium | reverse complement strand
GAACTCGCGCACGCCGTAGTGCACGTAGCGGGCGTCGGCGTCGGTCGTGGTGACGGCCTTCTGGCCCTTCCAGGTGGTGAGGTTCGAATGCGCCAGGTCGGCCGAGCCGCCCACCAGCTCGGGCAGGCGCGGCGCGAAGGCCTCGATGGCCATCTGCGACGCCTTGCGCGAGGCCACGACCGGGCCTTCGGCCTGCAGCTTGGCGATGTAGTCCTTGGCGGCCTGCGCGAAGTCGGCGGGCAACTCGCCGGCCATGCGGCGCTCGAACTCGGCGGCCAGTTCCGGATGGGCGGCCTTGTAGGCGGCGAAGCGGGCGTTCCACGCCGCCTCGGCCTTGGCGCCGCGCGCGCGGGCGTCCCACGCGCTGCGGATCTCGGCCGGGATCTCGAAGGCCGCGTGCGGCCACTTCAGGGCCTCGCGGGTCAGGGCGACCTCGTCCTTGCCCAGCGGCGCGCCGTGGCTGCTTTCCTTGCCCTGCTTGTTCGGCGAGCCGAAGCCGATGTGCGTGCGGCAGCAGATCAGGGTCGGGCGCTCGGCTTCCGCCTTGGCCGTGGCGATGGCCTGCTGGATCTCGTCCGGATCATGGCCGTCGACGTTCTTGATCACCTGCCAGCCGTAGGCCTCGAAGCGCTTGGCGGTGTCGTCGGTGAACCAGCCCTGCACCTCGCCGTCGATGGAGATGCCGTTGTCGTCCCAGAAGGCGATCAGCTTGCCCAGGCCCCAGGTGCCGGCCAGCGAGCAGACCTCGTGCGAGATGCCTTCCATCAGGCAGCCGTCGCCGAGGAAGCACCAGGTGTAGTGGTCGACGACGGTGTGGCCGTCGCGGTTGAAGCGCTGCGCCAGCAGGCGCTCGGCCAGCGCCATGCCCACGGCGTTGGCGATGCCCTGCCCCAGCGGCCCGGTGGTCGTCTCGACGCCGGCGGTGATGTGGCGCTCCGGGTGGCCGGCGGTCTTCGAATGCAGCTGGCGGAAGCGCTTCAGCTCGTCCAGCGGCAGGTCGTAGCCGGCGAGGTGCAGCAGCGCGTACTGCAGCATCGAGCCGTGGCCATTCGACAGCACGAAGCGGTCGCGGTCCGGCCACTTCGGATTCGCCGGGTTGTGCGTGTGGTGGTCGTTCCACAGCACCTCGGCGATGTCGGCCATGCCCATGGGCATGCCGGGATGGCCCGACTTGGCGGCCTCGACCGCGTCGATGGCAAGGAAACGGACGGCGTTCGCGAGATCGCGGCGGGCGGGACGGGTCATCGGCGGCAGGCCTGGGCAGGAGGCGGAAAGGGAGGCCGACGACCCCGAAGCGTGAGGCGTGGCCCCCCATTGTCCCATCGCCGGGGCGCCGACGTCGCCCTTGAAGGCTCGGGTCGAGGCTGGTAGCGCCGTCAGGCGGGCCGCGCGGCGATGTCCGGTGCGTCAGCCGGTTCACCGCGGGACACAACGACGGTCCCGACGAGGTCGCCGGTGACGTTGACCGCCGTGCGGCACATGTCGATGAAACGGTCGACGCCGAGGATCAGCGCGATGCCCTCCGGCGGGATGCCAAACATCACGAGGATCGACGCGATCACCGGCAGCGACCCGCCGGGCACGCCGGCCGCGCCGATGCCGCCGAGGATGCACATCAGCAGCACCAGCACCTGCTGGCCGAGGCTCAGCTCGATCCCGAAGAACTGTGCGAGGAACAGCACCACGACGCCCTCGAACAGGGCCGTGCCGTTCATGTTGGCGGTGGCTCCCAGCGTGCAGACGAAGCGGCCGATGCGCTTAGGCGTGCCCAGCACCTCTTCCGCGACCCGCAGCGTGGTCGGCAGCGTGGCCGAACTCGACGAGGTCGAAAAGGCCGTCAGGATCACCGGTTCGGCCTTCCTGAAAAACTCGAGCGGATTCATGCGCCCGACGAACCACAGCAGCAGTGGGAACACCACGAACATGTGGACCGCCAGCGCGCCCACCGCCACGGCCACAAACTTGGCCAACGGCACCAGAGCCGAGAAGCCCTTGCTGGCGATCAGCGTGAACAGCAGGGCGGCGACGGCGTATGGGGCCAGCTTGATGACGGCGTTGATCAGCTTCAGCGTGATGTCGTACACGCCCTGCACAGTGCCGACGAAGGTGCGTACGCCCGCCGTGGGCGTGGTGGCCGCCGCGATGCCGAACAGCAACGCGAAGAACATCACGCCGATCAGGTTGCCCTCGACACCGGCCTGAAGCGGATTGCGCGGCACGATCGACAGCAGCACCTGCATGGCGGAGGCCGCTTCGCCACGCTCGACGATAACGGCCGCCTGCGAAGAAGACTCGGCGATCAGGGCCCGGCCCACGTCGGGGTCGATGCCCGCGCCGGGCTGGAAAACATTCACCGCCACGAGGCCGATCGTCACGGCGATGCCGGTCACCGTCACGATGAAGATGAGGGTCTTGCCACCGATGCGGCCCAGGGCCTTCGGGTCGCCGATCTCCACGACGCCCAGCACCAGCGCCGAAAACACCAGAGGCAGGACCAGCATGAACAGCAGGTTGAGGAAGATCGTACCGACCGGCTGCGTGATCCAAGTCAGGACGACCTGCAGCCACGGAAGGGCTTGCTTCACCCCTTCTGCATCGACCGTGTGCCCGAAGGCGAAGGCCAGCCCGCCGGCGACTGCCCCCAGGAGAAAACCCAGGAGCATCTTGGTGTGAAGGGCCAGCCCGCGCGAATCCCCACCCGAAGATGCCATACCCATGCCCATCTCCGACGCTTCGATGACCCGCGATGGTACCAGCGGAGCACCGCGGCCGGAGCGTCGCGCAACCGCAGCGCGGAGACCCGTAACGACGACGGGGCTCGGAGGCCCCGTCGTCCCAAGTCCGGCAACGTCAGCGCCTGGCGCCCGCGACCTGGAGGATCCGGGGCGTCACGAAGATCAGCAGCTCGGCCTTCTCGTTCTCGCGGAGGCGCGAGCGGAAGAAGTTGCCGAGGCCCGGAACATCGCCGAGGAATGGCACCTTGGAAAGGTCCTCTTGACGCTCGAATTCGTAGATGCCGCCCACGACGACCGTCTGGCCGTTGTTGATGAGCACCGAGGTGTTGACCTCCCGCTTGGTGATCTGCGGGACGCGGCCGCCGCCGGGGACATCGATGAAGCCCGCCACCTCGTCCTTCTTCACGCCGAGGGCGAGGAACACGCGATTGTCCTGCGTGATCGTGGGGGTCACCTTGAGCTCCAGCAGGGCCTCCTTGAACTGGACCGTGGCGGTCTGCTGCGCGCCCGTACCCGTGAACGTGACATAGCCGATTTCGTCGCCCTGCTTGATGACCGCCTCGCGCTGGTTGGCGGTGATCACGCGCGGATTGGCGACGACCTCGCCCCGACCTTCCTCCTGGAGGGCCTGCAGTTCGATGTCGAGGTCGAGATTGTTGCCGAGGATGGTGAAGGCCATCGCCGACTGGGTGCCGCTGGCGAAGCTGGTGTTGAGCACGTCGGTGAAGGCCGGCGCCGTCAGGATCGGACGCGTCGGGCGCGTCTCCGTCAGGCCGGCCTCGAAATCGGCGAGTTCGGCGAGGTAGCGGGCCTGCAGCTGCTGGTTCTGGCGGACCTGGTTGAGGTAATTGCGGTTGCTCTCGACGCTGCCGGAGGTGATGACGTCACTCTCCGGACCGCTGACGCCGAAGCGGGCACCGACGTCGCGGGCGAAGCTCTCCTGCGCGATGACGATCCGGGCTTCGATCAACACCTGGTCGACCGGGCGGTCGAGCACGGTGACGAGCTCGCGGATCGCCTGGACCTTCTGCGCGTTGTCGGCGACCAGCAGGGTGTTGGAGCGGGTGTCGAAGCTGACGCTGCCCCGCGACGAGAGGAAGCCCTTCTCCTCGGCACCACTGCCACCACCGCCGGCGCTCTTCGAACCCTCCGTCAGCAGCGTCGCGATCTCCTCGGCATTGGCGTAATTGATCGGGATGATCTCGTTGACCAGCGCCGACTTGCTCTCGAGGTTGATGCGCGCCTGCTCGCGGGCGGCTTCGAACGCGGCGATCTCGACCTGCGGAGCTACCCAGACGACGTTGCCGTCGCGACGCTTGTCGAGCGACTTGGCGCGCAGGACGACGTCCAGCGCCTGGTCCCACGGGACGTTCATCAGCCGCAGGGTCAGGTTGCCGGTCACCGTGTCCGCCGCGACGACGTTCAGGCCCGATTCCTCGGCGATCAGCTGGAGGATCGTGCGGACCGGAACGTCCTGGAAATTGAAGGTGACCGGCTTGCCGGTGTAGCGCGCGGCCTGGGTGCCGCTGCCGGCCTGACCAACCGCCGACGTGACCGCCTTTGGCGTCACTTCGAGGATGTACTCGTTGCCGGTCTGGTAGGCGCTGGTCTCGAACAGCCCCTCGGTGTCGACCACGAGTTGCGTGCCCCCGTCACGGGCAGCGGGTTCCAGTCGGGTCACCGGCGTGGCGAAGTCGGAAACATCGAGGCGCTTCTGGTGCTCGGCCGGAATCCGCGCGTTCTCGACATCGACGACCAGACGGTCGCCGTCGCGGCGGAGGCTGGCCTGAGCACCCTCTTCGTTGAAACGCAGGATCACGCGGCCGGCGCCGTTCTCCGCACGGCGGAAATCGACCGCGGCGACCCGCAGGCCGCCATCGATGCGCTTGGCCGGATCGGCCGAGGCCAGCCCACGGGCCGTGTCCGCGCTGGCACCGGCCTCGAGGGTCAGGATGAGGCGATTTCCCTCGCTGCGCGTGGTGTAGCCCGCGGTGCGGACGAGATCGACCACCGCGCGGGTCCTCCCGCCGGCCTCGACGACCGACACCGCCGATGCCGCCCCCTCACCCACCGCAAGACGACGCTCGGCAAGGCCATTCGCCGTCTCGGGGAAGTCGATCGCGATCCGCGGCGGGTCATCGGTGGTGAAGGCGTTCACCGCCCCGATGGGCTCTGCGAACTCGAAGGTGATGTCCACGCGGCCACTGGCGGCGGCGCTATGCGTCACGCCTTTGAGCGTGTTGGATGCGAACGCCGGGAACGCCGCCAGGCACAGCAGGCAGGCCGCGAGGGCGGCACGGGCCGCAGAATTCTTGGTGCTCATCGGTGCGCCTTCAGTCGTCGTGGTAATCATGCGCGGTCCCATCAGTTGTCCTCCAAGGCCAACGTGGCCTGGCGTTCCATCCAGCCACCGGATCCATCCGACACCAGTTCCACCATGTCGATGCGTTCGGGACCGATCCGGACGACGCGGCCGTCGCTCTGTCCGAGGTAGTTGCCGCTCCGGACGCGATGCGTGACCTTGTCCGGCGCGAGCACGAGGGCGACGATCCCGCCCCCGTCCCCGATGGTGCCGACCATCCGCAGCGCGTCCAGCGGGAAGGCCTCGAGCGCTTCCTTTCGGCGGTTCGGGTCCGGTCGAGGGCCGGCGGCCTCCCGGCTGTTCTGCGGGGCAGCGAACGGATCACGCAAGCCTTGGGAGCTGTACTCGTAGGCTGGGAACGTCTGCAGCGGCGGCAGCGGGTCGAGTGGCTGGGCCGGGCGCGCGCGGACCTCCGCGACCCAGGCCTCGACCTGCTGGGTGTCCTGCGCACAGCCCGCGAGAACAGCCGCCGACAGGCCGGCGAGAATCATCGAACGGGCGTTCATCAGGCGCCTCCCTGCGGAGCGGTGGCCGCGGGGACGGAGCCCCCTTGGGGCGTGGCGTTCGATGCCGCTTCCCTCGCGGCGACTTCCGCGTCGTCGAGATAGCGGTAGGTCTTGATCGTGCCCTTCAGGTGCAGGGTGCCCGGCGGCGGGGGCGGCCGGCCCTGCTCGGCGGGCTTCGGGGTCAGGGAGATATCGTGGAACGTCATGATGACCACGCGAGGCAGCGAGGCGACGCCACTGACAAAGCTGCCGAATTGATGGTAGGTGCCGCTCATCTCGAGCGTGATCGGCTGCTCCGCGTAGAAATCCTTGGCAGCTTCGACGCCGGGCTGGAACAGATCCGTGCTGATGCCGGTCGCCAAGGCCGTCTGCGAGATGTCGACGATCAGGTCGGGCATTTCCGTCTTGGAGGGCAGCTGGCGGAGCATCTGCTTCAGCATCGTCTCCATCTGCAGCAGCTGGGCCTTGAGGGGCTCCAGCTTCGCCGCCTGCCCGGCCTTCGCCTCGAAGTCGCTCTTGAGCGTCTGCTCCTGGGCGACGAGACCCTCGAGCGTGGTGGTCTTGTCCCGGATCACCACCGCCCAACCGAGAACAACCACGAGGATCGCAGACAGGACGCAGGCGCCCACTTTGGCCTGGATCGGCCACGCCCCGGTGTTGTTGAAGTCGAGATTGTTGATATCGCTGAGTTTGAAGTTGTTCTTGGCCATGGTCGCGTCCTCAGCCCTGGGGGGTCGCGGGGGCGGCCGGCGCCCCGGCAGCGGGGGCCGGGGCCGTGCCGGCGGCCTGCTTCTCGGCCTCTTCGGCAGACGTGCGCAGCACCACCTTCATCTCGAAGTCGAACGGCAGCCCACGGTCACCCTCCTTCAGATCGGAAGTCTTGATCACGCCCAGCTTCGGGTTGGTGATCAGTCCGCTGGCCTCGAGGTTGCGCATGTAGGAGCTGACCCGGGCGTTGGACTGCGTCTTGCCGCTGAGCGTCAGCTCCTGGCCGTTCTGCTTGATGCTGATGAGGCGGACACCGTCCGGGATGGTGCGGACCAGTTCTTCGAAGAGGCGAACGTTCTGCGAGCGGTCCGCCTGCAGGGTCTCGATGACCTGCTTCCGCTGCAGCAGGCTCGCCTTCCGGGCCTCGAGGCCTTCGATCTCCTTGATCTGCTCGCCCACGTCGCGGATCTGGGCCTCGAGGTAGGCGTTCCTCGCCTGCTGGCCTTCGATCTGCCCATCCATGTACATCGAGCCGCCGAGGACGACCGCGACGCCGGTGAACAGGGCGGCGCCGAGCATCGTCATGAATTCCTTCTGGCGCTGCTTGCGACGCTCGGCCCGCCAAGGGAGGAGGTTGATCCTTGCCATCAGTCGAAGCTCCTCAGGGCCAGGCCGCAGGCGATCATCAGGGAGGGCGCGTCCTGCTGCAGGGCGTGAGCCTGCACGCGCGGCCCCAGCCCCATGTTCGCCAGCGGGTTCGCGACGACCGTGGCGATGCCGAGGTGCTCCTCCACGAGGCGGTCGATGCCGGCGATGGACGCACAGCCACCCGCCAGGATCACCTGGTCGACGCGGTTGAACTCCGAGCCGGCATAAAAGAACTGCAGCAGGCGGCTGACCTGCTGGACCATGGCTTCCTTGAAGGGCTCGAGCACCTCGGGTTCGTAGCTCTCTGGAAGGCCACCCTGCCGCTTCGCGGCGCCGGCCTCCTCGTAGCTCATGCCGTAGCGCCGCATGATCTCGTCGGTCAGCTGCTTGCCCCCGAACACCTGTTCGCGGGCGTAGATGCTGCGACCGCCGCGGAACACGTTCAGCGTCGTCATGGTGGACCCGACGTCCACGAGCGCCACGATCGCGTCCTTGCCGAGACCGAGCTGTTCGGCCACCAGGCGGAAGGCGTTCTCGAGGGCGAACACCTCGACATCGACGACCTTCGCGGCCAAACCGCCGAGTTCCAGCGCCTGCTGGCGGAGGTCGACGTTCTCGGTCCGGGAGGCCGCGAGCATCACGTGCACGTTCTCCGGGCTCGAGGGCACGGGGCCGAGGACCTCGAAGTCCAGGCTCACCTCCTCGATCGGGAACGGGATGTAGTTGGCGGCCTCGAGCTGGACCTGGTCGTCCAGGGCCTCGTCATCGAGGTCCGCGGGCATGGAGATGACCTTCGTGATCACCGCCGCACCGGACACCGCGACGGCGGCGTGCTTCGCCTTCGACCCGGAGCGCGCCAACGCGCGCTTGATCGCCTCGCCGACGGCCTCGACCTCGACGATGTTCTTCTCGACCACAGCGTTGGGCGGGAGCGCCTCCACGCCGTAGTGATCGACGCGGTAACGGTTCCCGACCCGGCTCAGCTGGAGCAGCTTGACCGCGGTCGAACTGATGTCGATCCCGACCAGCGGCACCCTGGATGGACTGAACAGACCCACGGTTTCTCCCCTTCCCACGGGCGCTTACGTGAGATAAATGCGCCACAACATTAAAAACAGAAAACAGTGTCAACCGCAACGTGGCCTTAACACCCCCCCGGACCCAGGGGGGCGCCGAAGGGCCCTGCCCCCACCGTATACTCGCCGTCCGCCCCCGCCTTCCGAGACCCTATTCACGATGCAACTGTGGCTGCGCTGGCTCCGCCGGCTCCTCCTCGCCGGCCTGGCCTTCGGCCTGCTCGGACTGGCCGCGGCGGGGGCCGTGCTCTGGACCGTCTGGCCACAGCTGCCGGACGTCGCCGAACTGCGGCGCATCGAGCTCCAGCTTCCCCTGACCATCGAGTCCTCTGACGGGAAGCTGATCGCGCTCTACGGGGAGACCCGCCGCTATCCCGCGCCGATCGCGTCGATCCCCGATCGCGTCAGGAACGCCTTCCTCGCGGCGGAGGATGCTCGCTTCTACGAGCATGAGGGCCTTGATTTCGTGGGCATCTTCCGCGCGGTGTGGCTGATCGCCACGACCGACCGCGAGCGCGTGCCGGGCGGCAGCACGATCACCCAGCAGGTGGCCCGCGGGTTCTACCTCAGCAACGAGTACAGCTACACACGAAAGCTCCGGGAGATGCTGCTCGCGGTCAAGATGGAGAGGGTGCTCGAAAAGGACGAGATCCTCGAGCTTTACCTGAACAAGATCTTCTTCGGAAATCGCGCCTATGGCGTGGCGGCGGCCGCGGAGTTCTATTACGGCAAGCCGCTCGACCGGCTCAGCGTGGCCGAAGCCGCCATGCTGGCCGGCATCCCGAAGTTCCCCTCCAGCGCGAACCCGGTCAGCAACCCGGCGCGCGCGATGGAGCGGCGGAACCATTACGTCCTGCCCCGCATGCTCGAACTCGGCTACATCAGCCAAGCCGAATTCGAGGCCGCGCTGGCCGAACCCAACACGGCCAAGCCCCACGAGCCGCCCGTCGAAGTGGACGCCCCCTACGTGGCCGAGATGGTGCGCCAGGCCATGGAGGCCCGCTTCGGTGCCGAAGCCCTGACCGCCGGCTACCGCGTCGTCACCACCCTGCGCGCGGCCGACCAGAACGCCGCCGTGGCCTCGGTGCGGAGCGGCCTCCTGGAGTACGAACGCCGACGCGGCTGGCGCGGGCCGGAAGGCCGGATCGAGGGCGCCGAAGCTTCGTCCACCGAGGCCTTGGACCGCGCGCTGGAGGCCTACCTGCCGATCCCCGACCTGGCGGCCGCCGTCGTCCTCGGCCTGGACGCGGACGGCGCCCGGCTGCACGAACGCGGCCGGGGCGAGCAGCGGCTCATTGCGGCGGGCGCGGCATGGACCGGCCGGCCCCTTGCCCAGCTGCTGAAGGCGGGGGACGTGGTCCGCCTGCATCGGCCCTCGGCGGATGCACCCCCCGTGCTTTCCCAACTCCCGCAGGCGCAGGCGGCCCTGGTCTCCCTCGACGCCCCGACGGGCGCCCTCCGGGCCCTGGTCGGCGGATTCAGCTACGCCCAGAACAAGTTCAACCGGGCGACGCAGGCACAACGCCAGCCGGGCTCGAGCTTCAAGCCGTTCGTCTATGCCGCCGCCTTCGAGCGCGGCTACACCCCGGCCAGTATCGTGATGGACGCGCCGGTCGTGTTCCGCGACCGCGCCGGCAACGTCTGGAGACCGCAGAACGACAAGGAGGACTTCGCCGGCCCGATGAGGCTGCGCGAGGCCATGGTGCAGTCGCGCAACCTCGTGTCCGTGCGCTTGCTCGACGCGATCGGCGTCCAGTTCGCCCAGCGCTACATCACGCAGTTCGGCTTCCCGCCGGAAAGCCTGCCGCCCAACCTGTCGATGTCTCTGGGCACGGCCTCGCTGACCCCGATGTCGATCGCCGAGGGCTACGCGCTGTTCGCCAACGGGGGCTACCACGTCAGACCGTGGTTCATCGCCCGGGTGGTGGACCGCAACGGCACGGTCGTCATGGACGCCCACCCGCCGAGGGCCTGCCCCGAGTGCGGCGGGCCGGCCGGCGCCCCTGCCGGGCAGCCGACGGTCGTCGACGGGTTCAACTTCGGGGCGGCCGCCGCTCCGCCCGAGACCGCAGCGGCGGCCGTGGCCGCAGAGCCGGCGCCACCTCCCGGACAGGGCCTCGACGTCGCCGGCCCGCCGGAGCAGCCCCCGGTGACCCGCACGATCGACCCGCGCACCGCCTATCTGGTCCGTTCGCTGATGCTCGACGTCGTCCGTCGCGGCACGGGCACCGCGGCCCGCGTGCTCGGTCGCGACGACATCGGCGGCAAGACCGGCTCGACGAACGACCATCGTGACGCCTGGTTCTCCGGGTTCGGCGGCGATCTCGTGACCACGGTGTGGGTCGGCCGCGACGACTTCACGCCCCTGGGTCGCGGCGAGTATGGCGGCCGCGCCGCCCTGCCCATCTGGATCGGCTACATGGGCAAGGCCCTCGAAGACCGTCCGGTCCTCGCGCCGGCCCCGCCGACCGGCCTCGTGGCGGTGACCATCGATCCAGGCTCGGGCGCCCTGCTGCCGGAAGGAAGTCCGGGCGGCCTGGCCGAGTACGTCAAGGCCGAGGACTACGACCGCATGCTCGCCGGCGGCCTGGGCACCGAGGCGACGACGGTGGAAGAGCAGGCCTTCGACGTCTTCTGACCGACGGTCGGGGGGCCATCGCTCCGGCCAAGAAAAAGGCCCCGCGCGTGCGGGGCCTCCCAGTGCCGGACCGCGACCCCGCGACGTGCACGGGGCCGACGCCGGGGTCAGCGCTTGTCGAGGGCGACGTAGTCGCGCGGCGTGGCGCCCGTGTAGATCTGGCGCGGACGACCGATCTTGGCTTCCGGATCGACCTGCTGCTCCAGCCAGTGGCTGACCCAGCCGG
>JAJTHD010000290.1 GCA_021297925.1 Lysobacteraceae bacterium | reverse complement strand
TGCAGGTCCTCCGGCGCGGCGTCGTTCAGCAGGAAGCCCTGCGCGCCGGCCTCGATAGCGGCCAGCATCAGCGCGCTGTCGTCGAAGGTGGTGAGCAGGATCACCGGCGTGGCGTCGCCGCTTTCGCGCAATGCGCGGATCAGGCCGATGCCGCCGAGGCCGGGCATGCGGATGTCGCTGACGATCACGTCCACCGGGCGCTGCGGCAGGGCGGCAATCAGCCATTCCGCATCGGGGCTTTCGAGCGCAACGTCGAAACCGAGGTCGACGAGCAGGGCCGAGAGGCCTTTCAGCACCAGCGCCTGGTCGTCGGCGAGGGCGATTCGCGTGCGCGCGGCGTCGGGGCGGTTCATGCGGCCACCCCCGCGACGACGGCGGGCAGTTCGGCGCGGAAGCGCAGGCCCTGCGGCGCGCAGGCTTCGATATGCAGTTCGCCGCCGAAGGCTGCGAGGCGCTCGCGCATGCCGCGCAGGCCGTTGCCCTCCGCCAGCGGCAGCCGCCCATGGCCGTCGTCTTCCACGCTCAGGCGCAATCGGCCGTCGACGGTGTCGACGCGCAGCGCCACGTGCGAGGCCTGCCCGTGGCGCAGGGCATTCGTCAGCCCCTCCTGGGCGAAGCGCAGCAGCACTTCCGCCTGCGCCACCGAGGCCACCCGCGCCTGGTCGCGGCCCTGCAGTTCGATGCGCACGCCCGGCAGCGGTCGGGCGAGGGCGGCGAGGGCATCGCCGAGCTGGATGCCGTCGTGTTGTCGCAGCTCGCTGACCACCGCGCGGATGTCGGCCAGCAGTTCGTCGGCCAGCTGCAGGGAAATGGCGAGCTCCTCGCGGCCGGCGAAGCTGGGGTCGCGGTGCAGGGCGCGCAAATGCAGCTTCAACGCGGTGAGCTTGTGGCCGGCCACGTCGTGCAGTTCGCGCGAGAGGCGAAGGCGCTCGTCGCTGCGGGTGGATTCCTCGAGCAGGCGCTGCGTGGCCTGCAGCTCGGCGTTGAGGTCGGCCAGCGCATCGCCGCGGCGTTCGCTGCGCTCCGCGTACATCGCCGTCAATGCCGCGAAGGCCTGGAAGCCGAGCATCGGAAGGATCGAGAGCAGCAGGTCGTCGAGCTCGAAGCCGCGCAGGCGCCACAGCGCGAGCACCGCGGCATTCAGCAGCACGAGGATCGCGGTGGCCATGGGCACCGAAAGCATCGTGAACAGCTGGCCGGACACGATGATCAGCAGCACCGACACGCCGGCCGAACCCAGCAGGTGCTGGGCCACGACGACCATCAGGCCCTGCGCAAGCAAGGCAGCGATGGCGCGCGATCGATGCCGTGCATGGTCGATCACGTGCGCGGCCTGCAGCACGAACAGCACCAGCATCGCGAGCAGGGCGCCGAACCCCAGCCACACGCCGGCGTCGCCGCGCGCCAGGGCGGCCGCGGGCACGGCGCTGAATGTGATGCCGCCCCAGGTGATGTAGGCCGCCCAACTCAAGGGAGCGAACAGGCGGGTGCGGGTGCTGCGGGCGAATTCGGAGTTCATGCGCACAGTATCGGCGCCCGCACCCCCGGATTTCGCCCTCCCCACGGCGAAGGGGACTTTCCTCACCTCTCGCGGGTGCCGACTGGCACCTCGGCGCCCCGGTGCGCGATGCGGAGACTGGCGGCACCCCCAAGGAGAGCCGTCATGTACCGCGCCATCGTCACCGCCCACATCGCCTTCGGCGTCATCGCCCTCGCCACCTACTGGATGGCCGGCCTGTCGAAGAAGGGCTCGCCGCTGCATCGCGGCGCGGGCAAGGCCTACCTGCTCAGCATGATCGGCGTCGTCGCCAGCTCGGTGGTCATGGCCGGCTTCGCTTTCGCCCGCGAGATGGTCGTCATCGCCACCTTCCTCGCCTACCTCGTGGTGATCACGGTGACGGCGATGGCCCTCGGCTGGTTGGCCCTGCGCCGCAAGCGCGACCAGGCGGCGTACCGCGGCCTCGGCTACCGCGCGGGTGCGGTGCTGAACGTGGTGAGCGGCCTCGCGGTGTTCGCCTTCGGCATCCAGCAGGGCAACGCCTTGCTGATGGGCTTCAGCTGGGTGGGCATCATCATCGGCGGCCAGATGCTCTGGCGCGCGTGGAAGCCGCTGGCCGAGGCCAAGTGGTGGCTGCGCGAGCACATCGGCGCGATGTTGGGCTGCGGCGTGGCCACGCACATCGCCTTCCTCGGCATTGGCATCCGCCGGCTCACCGACGCCATGGGCGTGCAGGTCGACCTCGGCCTGGTGGCCTGGTTCGCGCCGGTGGCGGTGTCCTTCCTCGCCGGGCTGTGGCTGGAGCGGAAGTACCTCGCGAAGCCCGCCGCTCCTGCGGTGCGGCGGACCGAGGCCGCCAGCGCCTGAAGTGGCAAGGCCCGGAAATCCCGGGCCTTGCTTGATTTCGCAGTCGTTGTTGGAACTCAGGCGTTGCCGGCGAACAGCTCGCGCCCGATCAGCATGCGGCGGATCTCGTTCGTTCCGGCACCAATCGCATACAGCTTCGCGTCGCGCAGGATGCGCCCGGTGTCGTACTCGTTGATGTAGCCGTTGCCGCCCAGCGTCTGGATGGCTTCCAGCGCCACCTGCACGGCGGCTTCCGAGGCGTGCAGCAGGCAGCTCGCGGCGTCCACGCGGCTCTTGTGGCCGGCGTCGTAGTCGCGGCCCACCTGGTAGGCGAAGGCGCGGCTGCTTTGCAGCGCCGTGTACATGTCGGCGATCTTCCCCTGCATCAGCCCGAAGGTGCCGATCGGAGAGTCGAACTGCTTGCGCTCCCGGACGTAGGGCAGGGCGATGTCCAGCGCCGCCTGCATCAGGCCGATCGGGCCGCCGGTCAGCACGAGACGCTCGGTGTTCAGGCCGCTCATCAGCACCTTGACGCCCTTGTGGACCTCTCCGAGCACGTTCTCGGCGGGGATCTCGCAGTCCTCGAACACCAGTTCGCAGGTGTTGCTGCCGCGCATGCCGAGCTTGTCGAGCTTCTGCGCCGTGCTGAAGCCCTTCATGCCCTTCTCGACGAGGAAGGCCGTCATGCACTGGCTGCCGGCCTCCTTGCCCGCGGTGCGCATGTAGACGATCAGCACGTCGGCCTCGGGGCCGTTGGTGATCCACATCTTGTTGCCGTTGGCCACCCAGACGTCGCCGCGCTGTTCCGCGCGGCAGGCCATCGAGCCCACCACGTCGGAGCCAGCACCTGGCTCGCTCATCGCCAGCGCGCCGACCCACTCGCCGCTGCACAGCTTCGGCAGGTACTTCGCCCGCTGCGCGGCGTTGCCGTTGGCGTAGAGGTTGCTCACGCACAGATTGGAGTGCGCGCCGTAGGAGAGGCCCACCGAACCCGAGGCGCGGCTGATCTCCTCCATCGCCACGAGGTGGGCGAGGTAGCCCATCTCGCTGCCGCCGTACTCGCCCGGCACGGTGATGCCCAGCAGGCCCATCTCGCCCAGCTTCCGCCACAGGTCGGCCGGGAACAGGTTGTCGTGGTCGATCTGCGCGGCGCGCGGCGCGATTTCGCTCTCGGCGAAACGGCGGACGGCGTCGCGGAGGGCATCGATGTCGTCGGAGAGAGGGAAGGGGCGCATGGGATCAGCCCTTGCGACCCATGAACTGCGGTCGCGCCGAGCCAAGGTGCGGCAGCTTGAGCTTGCCGATGCTGTGGATGCGCTCCTCGGCCATGCGGTCGGCGGCGCGGAAGGTGGGGATGCCCTCGCGCTTGCTGATCTCGAAGATGCGGCCGAGGTTGTAGTAAATGGTGCGCATCATGCGCATGG
>JAJTHD010000126.1 GCA_021297925.1 Lysobacteraceae bacterium | reverse complement strand
ATTCCCTTCAACTAAGTTGCGAGGCTTTGGATTCAGACCAGCACCAGCGGCTCCATCGCCTTTGCCTTCGTTACCGTGGCACATTGCACAGTTCTGAGCGTAAACTTTTTTGCCATGCAAAACCATATCTGCATTTGCAACCCAAGGCTCAGAGATCCCCGAAATATCGACAGGTTTTGAGTCCGCAAGAAGCTGTTCCGCTGACGGCGGTGTCTGCAGATTTTCACCAAGATCGACACCTGGATGGATCGCGAGGCCCTGGCAGACCTCGGTTTCCGCGTGTCGACCGGTAACAACTACCCGGGCCTGTTCGACATGCTGCGGGCTGGCCGCTTCGACTACCTCAATCGCGGCGTCAACGAGCTGGGCCCCGAATTGGCCGACCCTCGGCTGGCCGGTAGCGGCCTGGTGGTGGTGCCGGGCATCGCCCTCTACTACCCGCTGGACGATTACTTCCACGTCACGCCGCGTCGCCCGGACCTGGCGCGCGCCATCGAGCGCGGCTTCCAGCGCGCACTCGCCGATGGCAGCTACTCCGCGCTGTTCCAGAAGCATTTCGAGGCCGCCATGCGCGAGGCGAGGCTGCAAGAGCGCAGCATCATCCACGTGAGCGGCTACCCGGTGCCGCCGGGCACGCCGCTCGAGGATTTCGACGTGCTCGGCCTGGTGCGGTCGACGGCGGTGTTCAACCCGCCGCCGGTCAACGCTCCACGATAGCGACGACGCCCATCCCGCCGGCGGTGCAGACCGAGATCAGCGCACGGCCCGAACCCTTCTGCTTCAACAGCTTCGCCGCCGTCGCCACGATTCGCGCGCCGGTGGCGGCGAACGGGTGGCCCAGTGCCAGCGAGCTGCCGACCACGTTGAGCTTGGCTCGGTCGATGGGGCCGAGCGGCGCATCGAGGCCGAGCTTCGTCTTGCAGAACTCGGCCGATTCCCACGCCTTGAGCGTGCACAGCACCTGCGCGGCGAAGGCTTCGTGGATCTCGTAGAAGTCGAAGTCCTGCAGCGTGAGGTTGTTGCGCTGGAGCATCTGCGCCACGGCCCAGGCCGGGGCCATCAGCAGGCCGTCGCCATGCACGAAGTCGACCGCCGCCACCTGCGCGTCGCGCAGGTAGGCCTGCACCTCGAGGCCGCGCGCGGCGGCCCATTCTTCCGAAGCGAGCAGGCAGGCCGAGGCACCATCGGTGAGCGGCGTGGAATTGCCTGCCGTGAGCGTGCCCTTGCCGGAGGTCTTGTCGAACGCGGGCTTCAGCGTGGCGAGCTTCTCGACCGTCGTCTCCGGGCGGAGGATGTTGTCGCGGTCGACGCCGCGGAACGGCACCACGAGGTCGGCGTAGAAGCCGTCGGCATAAGCCTTGGCCGCCTTGGCGTGCGATTCGTAGGCCAGCTGGTCCTGCTCGGCGCGGGTGACGCCCCATTCCTTGGCCATGATCTCGCAGCTCTCGCCCATGCTCTTGCCCGTGCGCGGCTCGGCCACGCCGGGGAACTCCGGCGCCAGCTCCTTGAACGAGAAGCCCTTCAGCAGGGCCTTGATCCGATCGACCGGGGTCTTGGCCATGTTCATGTCGAGCAGGCGGCGACGGAAGCCCTTGCTGTGCACGATCGGCACGTCCGACGTGGTGTCGGAGCCACCGCCGATGCCGGCCTCGATCTGCCCCAGCGCGATCTTGTTCGCCACCGTGATCACGGTGTCGAGCGAGGTGCCGCAGGCGCGCTGCAGGGTGACGCCTGGCGTGTAGGGCGACAGGCCCGATGAGAGCGCCGCTTCGCGGCCGATGTTCCAGTCGCTCGAGTGCTTGAGCACCGCACCCATCGCCACTTCGCCGAGCTGCACACCGTGCAGGCCGAACTTCTCGACGACGGCGCCGACCGCCTTGATCGACAGGCCGAGGTTGCCGACGTCGTAGTAGGCGGTGTTGTTGCGGCAGAACGGGATGCGCTGGCCACCGAGGATGGCGACGCGACGGGCGGGGCGGACGGTCATGGGCTGGGACTCCGGGGTGGATCAGGCCGCCTGCGGCGACCAGAGCTGGGGCTGGCGGCGCCAGACGGCCTCCAGCCAGGCGACGAACATCGGCACGTCCGGCCCGGCGCCGGGCAGGGCGCGCCAGCGGGCGAGCATGGTGGCCGGGTGGACGCCTTCGATCAGGACCTCGCAGGCCTCCGCGAACAGGCGGGTCCACAGCGGCGAATAGGCGATGGCGGCGCGCGCGGCCTCGCAGCGGGCGCGCTCGGCGGCCAGCGCGGCGGCGTCGCCGTCGGGGCGTCGGACGACCATCTGCACCCAGGGCGAATCCGCGTGCTCGAACACCAGCTCGAGGCCCGCGTGCTGCACGTACAGGCGCAGTTCCTCGGGCGTGCAGAACTGGTTGCGGGCGACGTCCTTGCGGCCGGCGGCGGGGCGGCGGCCGATCTCGTCGACCTCGTAGGCGAAGCGGCGCCAGCCGACCGGATGCGCGAGGTTCCAGTGGTCGAAGTGGAACAGGCCGCCGGGGCGCAGCACGCGCGCGACCTCGCGCAGCGAGAGGACCATGTCCTCCTTGTCCATGTGGATGTAGACGGCGACGCACCAGCCCTTGTCCATGGACGCGTCGGCCATCGGCAGGCGGGCGCCGTCGAGGGCGAGGGCGGTGGCTCCGGGCACGCCCGCGACGCGCTGGCGGGCCAGCGCGGCCATGTTGTCGGCAATGTCGAGGCCGGTCCACGAGGCCACTTCCGGGGCCAGCTGGGCGCCAAGCCGACCGACGCCGCAGCCGATCTCGAAGGCGTGTTCGCCCGGCGCGGGCCGAAGCGCGGCGCGAAGCTGGGCCGCCGTGTAGGCGCCGGTGAGGGCCAGCACGGCCTCGTCGGCGCTGCCGTCCACGGCCAGCATGCCGTCGGCGAGCGTGGTGGACCGCGCGTTCCAGGTGGCCTTGTAACTGTCGTCGGCGGCGTCCACGGGATAGGCCAGGTGAGGGACGCGCTAGGATAGACGCCTCTCGCCCGGGTCCCAAGCGATGCGCGACACCCCCTCTTCCGAGACCGTCACCACGCTGGGCGCCATCGCCATCGAACTCGCGCCCGGCAGCCGCATCGGCCGGAGCGCCCTGCCGCAGTCGGAGGCCGGGGACTGGGCGGCGGCGATCGCCACCGACCTCGCCCGCGTCGTGCCGGGGGCCGCCGAGCTCGACCTCGTGCTCGTC
This sequence comes from Lysobacteraceae bacterium, assembly GCA_021297925.1. GTDB lineage: Bacteria > Pseudomonadota > Gammaproteobacteria > Xanthomonadales > Xanthomonadaceae > Silanimonas. The sequence continues at coordinate 3,199 of JAJTHD010000126.1, read as the reverse complement.
GCCGCGCTGTACGACCCGGCGGAGCTGCTGCGGCCCCATTTCCCGCGGCACGCCGAACTCGACCAGCTCGCGGCTCGGGCGCCCGGCGAGGCCGGTGGCCGGATCATCGCCTTCGGGGCCGCCGCCAACGGACTGCCGCCGCGGCTGGTCCCCGATGCCGCGCTGGGCGAGGGGCCGCTGCGCGTGGTGCCCCTGCTGCTCCGGGGCTCGGCCGCCGCGGTGGAGGCCGTCGGTGCCGAGATGGAGGCACGGCTGCTCGATGTCGGCATGGCCAACGCCGCCACCGCGCTGGCGACGCAGGCCGCGTTCGGCCTGCGCGTCGAGCACATGCGCTACCTGACGCTGCACGACCTGATGGCGATGATGGCGATGCAGTACGAGCACGCCGGGGTCGGCGCCCTGTGGCCGATGGTCGAGGCCGCGCTGTTCGGCGACGACGACGAGATCCTGCTCGATGCACCGCCCGAGCCGCTGCTCCGCTACGCCAACGGGCGCGTCCACATCGCGCTGATGGACGCGGATGCGTGGGCGCTCGGCGGCTTTGCGCCCGCGGGCATCGACGCCGACCGCATGGAATGGCTGTTCGAGCGCTTCGAGGCCCGGCAGCGGCAGATGGCGGCCGTGCTCGGCAGCCACGGCATCGAGGTGATCTACGACCATTGCCCGATCGGGCGGGACGCGCGGGCGATCCTCCGCGCCGGCTGACGCGGTCCGCGGCTCAGCGGTCCCGCGTCGGCGCCTCCAACACCCGATAGCGGGCATCGACCATGCCAAGAGCCGCATAGGTCGCCTGCGCCCGGCGGTTGTCGTTCTCGACGTACAGGCGCAGGCCGCAGACGCCGGGCGTGGCGCGGGCCTCGGCCTCGACGTGCGCGTACAGGGCGCGGAACACCCCGTGGCGACGCGCGTCCGGGGCGACGTAAACGCTCTGGATCCACCACCACCAGCCGTCGCGCCAGTCGCTCCACTCGGTGGTCAGCATCAGCGTGCCGACCGGACTGCCCCCGCGCTCGGCGACGAAGTAGCGGGCCTTGCGCGGGTCGGCGAGGCCCGCCGCGATGCCGGCGCGAAGGGTCGCCGGGTCGAGCATCTTGCCTTCGGTCTCGAGCGCCATGGCCTCGGCCCAGCAGGCGAGGGTCTCGAGGTCGGCGGGGGTGGCGGTGCGGATGGTGGCGGTCATCGGGGGCTCCTCGGGCGTCGCGGTGTCATCCGGGCTTGCGGCCGCGCCGCCCCGGGCCAAGCTTGCGCGCCACGGTGTTGCGGCCGATGCCGAGCTGCTCGGCCGCGCGCTGGCGATGCCCGCGGTGGTGCGCGAGCGCGGTGGCGAGCAGCGTTTCGTCGAAGGCCGCACGCAGGGTCTCGGCGAACCCCTGCTCGCCGGCCGCGAAGCGCGCCTGCACGGCGGCCTCGAGGCCCTGCCGCCAGGCCGCGTCGCGCGCATCGCCGTCGCCCGCCACGCCACCGGACGCGATCCCGGCCGCGCCGCTGTCGCGCAACGCGGCGTCGACCGCCGCGGCGGGAATCCGTTCGCCGGCGGCGAGCGCGACGAGGCGGAAGCAAAGGTTGCGCAGCTCGCGGACGTTGCCGGGGAAGGCGTGCTGCTGCAGGCGTTCGACGGCCGCCGTGGCCAGCCGGCGCGCGCCGAGGCCCATCGCCTGCACCGCTTCGTTGACGAAACGCGCCGCCAGCAGCGGGATGTCCTCGCGGCGCTCGCGCAGCGGCGGCAGGCTGATCCGCAGCACGTCGAGGCGGTGCAGCAGGTCTTCGCGGAAGCGCCCCTCGCGCACGCGCGCGGCGAGGTCCTGGTGGGTGGCGGCGATCACCCGCACGTCGACGCGGATCAGCTCGCGGCCGCCGACGCGGAAGAACTCGCCCTCGGCCAGCACGCGCAGCAGGCGCGTCTGCAGGCCGGCAGGCATGTCGCCGATTTCGTCGAGGAACAGCGTGCCGCCGTCCGCCTGCTCGAATCGGCCGATGTGCCGCTTGGTGGCGCCGGTGAACGCGCCCGCCTCGTGGCCGAACAGTTCGGACTCCAGCAGTTCGGCCGGGATCGCTGCGGTGTTCAGGGCGACGAAGGGCCGCGACGCGCGCGGCGACTCCGCGTGCAGGGCGCGCGCAACGAGCTCTTTGCCCGTGCCGGTCTCGCCGGTCACGAGCACGGCCAAAGGCAGTTGCGCGTAACGTCCGATCGCGCGGAACAGCTCGCGCATGGGGGCGCTGCCGCCAACCAGTTGCGGAGGGCCTTCGGGCTCCTGCGCCGCGGGCATCTCCAGGCCCTTGGCCTTGCCTGCCGCCGAAGCCTCGCGGCCCTTCAACAGGTCGCGCGCGAGCTGCACCGGCGCGTCGAGATCGAAGGGTTTGGGCAGGTAATCGCGCGCACCGCCGCGGAAAGCGCCAGCCGTCGTGGCGACGTCGGTGTAGGCGCTCATCACCACGACCGGCAAGTCGGCATCGCGTTGGCGCAGCGCCTCGAGGAAACCGAGACCGTCGGTTCCCGGCATGCGCACGTCGGTGAACACGAGGTCGGCGCGCTGGCCGCGTCCGAGGGCGTCGAGCGCGGCATCGGCGCTGTCGAAGGCCTGCACGGCGAAGCCGGCGTCGCGCAGGGCCTCGGCCAGCACGAAGCGCACGGCGCGATCATCGTCGACGACGAAAATGCGCGGGCTCATGGTGCAGCCTCCTGAGCCTCGTCAGGGTCGGGCAGGGGCAGCAGCACGGTGAACACCGTGTGGCCCGGGCGCGAGCGGTAGGCCAGAGAACCCCCGTGCTCGCGTGCGATCTGCTGCGCCAGTGGCAAGCCAAGGCCGGTGCCCTCGGCACGGCCGGACACCAGGGGCAGGAACAGGCGCTCGACGAGGTCCTCGGGCACGCCGCGGCCGTCGTCGCCCACCTCGACGCGAACCGCGAGGCGATGGCTGCGGTCACCGATCAGCACCTGGTGCTCGGCGCGCGTGCGCAGGCCCACGGTGGACGCACCGCTCTCCAAGGCATTGCGCACCAGGTTCCAGACCGCCTGCGTGAGCCGGTCGGCGTCGCCCATGAGGTCGGGCAGGCTGGGGTCGTAGTCACGCATCACCTTCACCGACCAGCCGGCCTCGGCCTCGGCGAGTTGGCGAACGCGCTCCAGCACCGCATGGATGTTGGTGGGTTCGAAGGGCCGGGGCGGTGCGGGGTGCAGGATGCGGTCGACGAGGCCGTT
>JAJTHD010000309.1 GCA_021297925.1 Lysobacteraceae bacterium | reverse complement strand
TGTGATGGTCAGCGCCTTGCTCTGGTCGTGCGCTTGGCTGTCTGCATACACGTGCCCGCCTGCTCTTGTGCGGAGGACCACTAGGGCGTGGATGATTGTCCTCGCCACCTGCACCATTCTGTACGGCGCCATCAAGCTGGTTGGTGTATGAGGCTGGTTATTGCACGAATAAAGGGCGGACTGGGCAACCAGCTCTTCAGCTACAGCGCTGCACGGCGTCTTGCTCTCGTGAACGGCGCTGAACTCGTGCTCGATACTCTCAGCGGTTTTGCGCGCGATCATGATTACAGACGTGTGTACCAGCTCGGCCACTTCAACATCCAAGCCCCTCTAGCGAGTCCGTGGCAGCGCATGGAGCCTTTCCCGCGGCTCCGCCGCTATCTGTTGCGCTACGCGGGTCGCAAGCAGGAGTTCAGCCACAGAAGGTTGATCGAACAAGAGGGCATGGACTTCGACCCACGCCTGCTCGCGCTCCGCCCCTCGGGAACGGTCTATCTGGACGGCTATTGGCAGAGCGAGCGCTACTTCAAGGACGTCGAGGAGACGATCCAGGACGACCTGCGGATCAAGCCTCCAAATGATCGGCATAACCTAGCGACCGCCACAAGGATGCGCGATGTAGTGTCCGTTGCAGTCCACGTCCGCTTTTTCGAGGCTCCTGGCGACACTCGAGTTGGGCATGCCGAAGCGAACAACGCCCCCGCCGAGTACTACCAGCGCGCTATCGCACAAGTTGAATCGGTTGCACCCGGCGCGCACTACTTCTTGTTCTCGGATGACCCGTCCTCGGCGGTTCGCCGTATCGCGCTACCTCCGTCTCGTTGTACTGTCATCGACCACAACCGCGGCGATGAGCATGCCTATGCTGATCTTTGGCTCATGTCTCAGTGCTTGCATCATGTGATCGCGAACAGCACCTTCAGCTGGTGGGGCGCGTGGCTGGCCCAGCGGCCTGGAAAGCACGTGATCGCACCGGGCTTCGAGATGCGGCATGGCAAGGCATGGTGGGGCTTCGACGGCCTGCTTCCCGACGAGTGGACCAAGCTATGACCGCACACTCCGGAGCAATGCCGCTGGTGTCGGTCGTGATGTCTTGCTACAACGCCGAGCGTTGGGTCGGTGAGGCCATCGACAGCGTACTCGGTCAGTCGATGCCCGACTTCGAGTTGATCGTTCTCGATGACGGCAGCACCGACAATACGGGACGCATCCTGGAGGAACGCGCCGCCCGCGATGGTCGCATCATCGTCGTGCGCAAGCCCAACACGGGCCTCGGCGACTCACTCAACCAGGGCATTGCACGGGCCCGTGGCGAATGGATTGCCCGTCTGGATGCGGACGACGTGTGCGAGCGGGAGCGGCTCGCCCGGCAGCTCGAGGCAGCTCGTCGTGACGGAGCCGTTGTGTTCGTCGGAAGCGGGCTGAAGCTGATCGACGAGCACGGACGCGTCTTTGCCACCCACCGTTACCCCACCAGTCACCGCCGTCTTGTTGCCCACCTGCGGCATGTGATGAAGTTCCCGCCGCACTCGTCCGCGCTGGTGCGCACGGAAGCGCTGCGACGCGCCGGGGGCTACCGTACCCGCATCCGCCGCGCCCAGGACTGGGACCTGTGGCTGCGGCTGTCGGCCCTGGGCAAGCTGACGTGCATGGACGCACCGTTGGTACGTGTGCGCAAGCATTCCGAGCAGGTGTCCCATGAGGACGCCGGACGCCGGCAAGTCTTGGACTCGCGCGTCGCATTGGTCAGCGACTGCATCCGCCGTCTAGGTGGCGAAGATCCTGTTGACGCCGACGACGAAAGCTTCGTTTGCTTTCGCGCCTGGCTGGAGAACAGGTTGACAGCAGTGGGCCTGTTCCGGATGGCCGCCCTTGGCCGTCGAGCGGCTGCGAAGGGCAGCAGAGCGCGCGCCGCTGCCACGCTACTGGTTCGGCCGCTCGACGGCATCCGGCTGCTTTGGGCCCGGTGGACCGGCGAGCGGCTTGCCTTGCGCCTAGCTCGCGAGTGGCTGTACGACCTCAGTACCATGAAGCCGAACTGGTCAGATCAAGGAAGGCGAACGGACCAATGACCCCCTTCTTGCTGACTCTGTTGTGCGAGCCGGTCACCCGGGCGCCACTGCGGCTCATCGACGCGGTCTACGGGGAGTGCGGGCACATAAGGTCGGGCTCTCTGGTTGCCCCCTCGGGCCGCCGGTATCCGATCGTCGACGGCATTCCACGTTTCGTGGACACCGCCTTGCAAAGGACAGTCGCATCGTTCGGGGACGAATGGAACCACTTCGATTTCGTCGACTTCAAGCAGCACTGGTTGGCCCACACGGTGGCAAACACTTTCGGCTCGACGGACGCTTTCAGAGGCAAGCTGATCGTCGATGCCGGCGGCGGCAGTGGGGCCCAGACGCGTTGGTTTCTAGAGGCCGGCGCAAGGCATGTGGTGTTGATGGATCTGTCACACTCGATCGACGGAGTCGTGCGCCGAAATCTCGCCGGCCACGCCAACGTCGACGCGATCCAGTGCTCGATTGATGCGCCGCCGCTGCGGGATGGGTGCATTGACGGCATCGTCTACTGCCATAACGTCATCCAACACACGCCTTCAGTGGAGGACACTGCGCGAGCGCTGTTCCGTCTGACGGCCCCGGGCGGCGAGTTTGTCTTCAACTGCTACCCACTCAACGACCAGGGCGCACTGCGCTGGGCACGATGGCATCTCATCTACCGCCCGTTGCGCAGCGTGCTGTCGCGGGCGCCTTTCGGCATCATCTTGGGTTACTCGCGGGTCATCGCCGCATTGCGCCTGATCCCCGTGGTCGGTCTCGGCGTCGAGAAACTCGGACTGTCGATGCAAGGCGAGGTACCTCGCGTCGCCGGCGAGTCGCAGTGGCAGCGGCTTCGCCGCCGTTTCCGCAGCACCAGTCTGAACACCTTCGACTGGTATGGCTCACACCGCTACCAGCACCACAAGTCGGACGCCGAGATGCTCGCGCTGGCCATTGAGCTGCAGCCGGACCGCACCCGGATCGGCAATCTCGACCGCTACTTCATCCGCCCCACCCCCATCGGATGCGCGCTGCGCATCTTCCGCTGAAGGAGTCGCCCCGACCATGTGTGGCATTGTCGGCATCGCCTCGACCCTTCCTGTGACGGAGCGTGCTTGGCTCGCTGCGGGCCGTGATGCGATGACGCACCGAGGGCCAGACGACTCCGGCGAGCTCTGGTCGTCGGACGGCACGGTCGGGTTGGCCCACAGGAGATTGGCAATCATCGACTTGAGCCCCGGCGGGCACCAGCCGATGACCGACTCGCGCGGTGCACTGCGGATCGTCTTCAACGGCGAGATCTACAACTTCCGCGAGGTGCGAGGAAAGCTCGAGACTCTCGGCTACCACTTCACCTCACATTCGGATACCGAAGTGCTCCTTGCCGCCTACAGGCATTGGGGCAAGGATTTCCTTGCGCAACTGAACGGCATGTTCGCGTTCGCGCTTCACGACACGGAGAGGCGGACGCTGTTGCTGGCCCGCGATCGGGCTGGTGAGAAGCCTCTGTACTACCACCTCGCAGGGGGCACGCTTCGCTTCGCCTCGGAACTGAAGGGACTGCTGGCAGACAGGGCATTGGAGCGTCGCATCGACCCAGAGGCACTGGATTCCTACCTTGCTGCAGGCTTTGCTGGCGCCGAGCGCTGCATGCTGCGCGGCTTTCGGAAACTGCCGCCTGCGCACAGCCTGTGCTTCCAGCTTCAGGATGGAAGCGCCCGCATCGACCGATACTGGGTGCCTCCCGAGCCGCCGGAGCCGAACGGCGGTCAGTTGCAGGGCGAGGAACTCTTGCTTGATGAGCTGGAGAACCTCCTCGAGGGCGCAGTGCGGAGACAACTCGTTGCCGACGTTCCAGTCGGTCTGCTACTGAGCGGCGGTGTCGATTCCAGCCTCGTGACGGCGATGGCGGTACGAACGTCGGATCGTATTCGCACCTTCACGATCACTTTCCCTGGTCAGGCGCGCTTCGACGAGGCAGAGCATGCTCGACTGGTTGCGAGTCACTTCGGCACGGAGCACATTGAGCTGCCTGCAGACCCGGCCTCTGCTGACCTGCTGCCGGCACTGGCGCGGCAATTCGACGAGCCGTTGGTCGATTCCTCGATGATTCCGACCTATCTCGTGAGCCGTCTAGTGCGCCGGCATTGCACGGTAGCTCTCGGTGGCGATGGTGGCGACGAGCTCTTCGGCGGGTATCCCCACTACGAGCGCATGCTTTGGATGCAGAGGACGTTGCGGATGATCCCTCAGGGGCTACGCGGGCTGGTCGCCTCCGCTGCTGGACAATTGCCGGTAGGGGTCAAGGGACGGAATTGGCTGATCGGCCTCGGTACGGACCTGCAGCGCGGCATCCCGATGGTCAACGGCTGCTTCGATGTCGCCGCACGCCGTCGGCTGATGGCTGGACAACCGACGTGGTTCCCCAGCGCCGAGCAGTACTTGCAGGCGCGCGTGCCACCGCATGCCGATCTTCTGCAGCGCGCCACGCGAATGGACTTCTCGAACTACCTTTCCGAGGACATCCTCGTGAAGGTCGATCGGGCCAGCATGCTGGCTTCGTTGGAGGTTCGCGCACCGTTCCTGGATCAGTTGCTGATCGAGTTCGCCTTCGGTCGCGTGCCTTCCCATCTCAAGGCGACTTCCAGCGACAAGAAGGTGCTGCTCAAGCGGCTGGCCCAACGCGTGCTGCCACCACAATTCAACCGTGAGCGTAAGCAGGGCTTTTCGCTGCCGCTGGCTGATTGGCTGCGCCATGGTGCATTCCGCGACTTGTTCAACGACGTGCTACGGTCGCCAGGGTCACTCTTTGACCGGCAGGAGGTTGATGGCTTGCTGCGCGGGCACGACCACGGACGAAGCAACCACGAACGACTGTTCTGCCTTGCGCTATTCGAATTGTGGCGCCGCGAGTACGGCGCAACCCTCTAGAGAACCCCTGCACCAGCTTTCGCCATGCAATCATCGCGACTAGCGCTCCATGCCTGCCCGGCTTGCGGCAGTGCCTCGATGTCCCTGCGTGAAGTCGTCCATGAAGGCGACTCGATCGAATCCGGAACCATCGCCTGCAATGGTTGCGCCGCGGTGTATCCGATCGTCCGTGGACTGCCTCGCTTCGTTCCGGCGTCGAACTACGCGGACTCCTTCGGATTCCAGTGGAACAAGCATGCCCGCACGCAGCTCGACAGCCACTCCGGCCTTCCGATCAGCCACGGCCGGATTCGCACGGCGGTCGGGCCCTCTGTCGAGTTGCGCGGCACTCGCATCCTCGAAGCCGGTTCCGGCGCGGGGCGCTTCACCGAGGTGCTGGTCCAAAGCGGGGCGGATGTCGTCTCGTTCGACTACTCCTCCGCTGTGGACGCGAACGCCACGAACCAGGGGCGCCAGGCATCACTGCATCTCTTCCAGGGCGACATCTTCCGCATTCCGCTCGTCGAAGGCACCTTCGACACCGTGTTCTGCCTTGGCGTCATCCAGCACACGCCGGATCCGGAGGCGGCGTTCCGAAGCCTCGTGCGGCAGGTCAGGCCTGGAGGGCATCTGGTCATCGACTCGTACGCACAGACGCTCGCCGCACGGCTGCAGTGGAAGTACCTCCTTCGACCGATCACCAAGCGCATGCGGAAGGAAACGCTCTACAGCCTGATAGAACGGGTGACGCCGCCGCTGGTGCCCCTGGCGCGGGCGTTGCGAAGGCTCGGCGGTCGCGCCGGCGCTCGCCTGGTGCCCATCGTCGAGTACTCCCATTTGGGTTTGGCGCCCGCCTTGAACGTGCAGTGGGCCATCCTCGACACGTTCGACATGTACTCGCCCGCGCACGACCACCCGGCTTCCGAGGCCACCGTCCGCCGCTGGTACGAGGAGGCAGGATTCGTGGAAATCGATGTCCGCCCCGGGCCAAACGGCGTCGTTGGTCGCGGCCGCCGACCAGTTGCGCCAGAGGCGGCAGCGGCCGCCGCGGCATGAGGGTCGTCGTGAACGCACTGTCTGCCCGGCTTGGCGGGGGACAGACCTATCTCAAGAACCTGCTGTCGCACCTGCCTGCAGCCGACGATCTGGACGTCTTGGTCTTCGCTCCGGAGTCGCTCGCACTTCCGCAGGACGCCCGGATCCGACGCGGCAAGCCCCGGTGGCCCACATCCAACCCCCTGCTGCGCAGCATCTGGGAGCGCCTTGCGCTGCCGGGCATCCTGCGCAGGGAGCGCGCGGATCTGCTCTTCTGTCCCGGAGGCCTGATCTCGACGCGGCCACCCCCCGGCTGCCGTACGGCCACGATGTTCCGCAACATGACGCCGTTCGACACGCGCGCGCGAGCCTCCGTCCCGCTAGGGCTCCAGCGCATCCGTCTGTGGATGCTCGAGCACCTGATGCTGGAGAGCATGGCGAAGGCCGACCTGACGATCTTCATCTCGGAGTTTGCGCGCGGCGTGATCGAGTGCCGAGTCACCCTCCGGCAGGCCCGAACCATCCCCCATGGCATCTCGCCCGCCTTCCGGACGGTCGGCCGGCCCCTCGCGCGCCCAGCGAAGCTGCCGCCGGGTGATTGCCTGCTGTACGTCTCCAAGTTCGACAGCTACAAGCACCAGCTCGAGGTGGTGCACGGTTTCTCGATGCTGCCCAGGGAGTTGCAGCGCAGGCATCCGCTGGTGCTGATTGGAGAGATGGACCATGCCAGCGCCCGCCTCGTGCTGGCTGCGCGGGACGGGCAGTGCGAGCCCGGCACGGTCCACCTGCTCGGCCCGATCCCGTACGCCGAGTTGCCTGCCTTCTATGCCCACGCGTCGGCGTTCGTCTTCGCTTCGTCGTGTGAGAATTGCCCGAACATCCTGCTCGAAGCCCTCGGTTCCGGACGGCCCGTGCTGTCGTCGAACGTGATGCCGATGCCCGAGTTCGGCGGACCATCGATCGAGTACTTCTCCCCGTTCGATCCCGCAGACATCGCCCGCGCCCTGCGTCGCGTCCTGGACGACCCAGTGCACGCACGCGCTGTCGGCGCGGCTGCGCTTCAGGAGAGCCTGCGCTACGACTGGGCCACATCCGCGGCCCGGACATGGGCAGAGTTGAGACTCCTGGTCCGCGGAGACCACCTGGGGGCGGCCGAGCCCGCTCCCTCTGCGAGAACCTCATGACCCCGATCAAGCCTTCCCGTGAGTCCCTCGTCGCCACGATCGTGAAGCAGTTCGAGTCGTCCGAAGCAAGGTTGCGGGACGATTTCCAGCGCTCCGTTGGCGAGGTCGGCGTCCGGTACTGTGCCCTGGACGGGCTGCTGCCGGACGAGGTGGCGAACCAGATCCATGCTGCATTCCCCGAGCCAGCGCAGATGCGGCTGATGGACTCCTTTCGAGAGAAGAAGTACACGTCGAAGGACTTCGATCGGTTCGACCCCCTGATGGCCGACATCACGTTCGCGATCCAGGACCCGAGGGTTGTCGCGGTGGTCGAGCGCATCACGGGCATCGCGGACCAGGTTCCCGACTCGACCCTGTACGCGGGCGGACTCAGCGTGATGGCGCGCGGGCACTTCCTCGGCCCTCACATCGACAACTCGCACGAGGCCTCGCGGCGCCTGTACCGAACGCTCAACCTCCTCTACTACGTGACCCCCGACTGGTCGCTGGCCAGCGGCGGCAACCTGGAGCTGTGGGACCGGGCGGTCCGCCGCAAGGCTACCGTGGTCAGTTCGTTCAACCGCCTGGTGATCATGGAGACGAACCCGTGGTCCTGGCATTCGGTGGACCGCGTGGTCGCAGACGGCGTGCGCCGCTGCGTCTCCAACTACTACTTCTCCCCCACCTCGCCGACGGGCAGACCGTACTTCAACGTGACGTCGTTCAGCGCACGGCCCGAGCAGACGGCGCTGCGCGTCCTCGCACGCGTCGACAGCGCACTGCGCCAGCTGGTTCGGCGGGTCGCCCCTGGCGGCCTGGGCCGCAAGGACATCTACGAGGGACCGCAGCGCTGACATGCGGATCCTCGTGCTGAGCCAGCATTTCTGGCCCGAGAGCTTCCGCATCAACGACGTCGTGCGCCAACTGGCTTCCGCAGGCCACCACGTGGAGGTCATGACGGGCCAGCCCAACTACCCAGGGGGCACCATCTTCGACGGCTTCAGCGCCTCGTCCAGTGGCACGACGGACTGGCAGGGCGTCGCGTTGCACCGCGTCCCGCTGGTCCCCCGAGGGCGGGCCTCCGCCCTGCGGTTGGTTGCGAACTACCTGTCCTTCATTGCCAGCGCGGCCACGATCGGCGCCTGGCGGCTTCGGGGCCGCGGCTTCGACGTGATCCTGGTCTACGCCACGTCACCGCTGTTGCAGGCAATTGCGGCCGTCGTGCTTGCCAGGCTCAAGCGCGCTGCCCTCGTGACCTGGGTGCAGGACCTGTGGCCGGAGAGCCTGCAGGTGACCGGGTACGTGCGGAGTCCGCGCCTGCTGGGGCTGGTCGCGATCGTGGTGCGCTGGATCTACGCCCGCAACACGATGCTTCTCGTTCCCTCACCCGCGTTCGAGCCTTCGGTACGAGCGCTGGCTCCACCCGGCCTGCCGATCGCATGGCACCCGAACCCTGGCGACGCCGCGGACGCTGGGCCCGTCGCCTCTGAAGACCCCGCACTGACGCTGGACGACACCCTGTTCAACGTCGTGTTCGCGGGCAACCTCGGCATCGCACAGGCTCTCGATTCGGTACTCGACGCCGCCGAGCGACTGCGCGACGACACGCCCGAACTTCGGCTCGTGCTGGTTGGCAGCGGCCAGCGAAGCACCTGGCTCGCCGAGCAGGTGAGCGCCCGCCGGTTGCCCAACGTGCAACTGGCGGGCCGTTTCGCGCCGGAACAGATGGCGGGCATCTATGCGCAGGCACAGGCGCTGCTGGTCTCGCTGAAGGCCGACCCGGCGATGGCACTGACCGTGCCGAGCAAGGTGCAGAGCTACCTCGCGGCGGGACGGCCCATCGTCGCAGCGCTGGACGGCGAAGGCGCTCGGCTCGTCGTCGAGGCCGGCGCCGGGCTCGCTTGCCGAGCCGGGGACGGCGCCGCGCTCGCCGACACCCTGCGCAGAATCCATGCGCTGCCGGAGTCTGCCCGGGCAGCGATGGGGGTGGCCGGGCGCATTCGCTACCTTCGCGACTACGCGCCCGAGCGGCTCACGCCGCAACTGATCGGTCATCTGGAGGAGGCAGTGCGCCGCCGGGGCGGGCCGGCTGTCGCGACCGCTGCTGGCGCTGCCCAGCGGGGCGAGCGGCGACAATAGGCATCGATGGCGATCCTGCCCCCCGTCCCGTCGGCGCCCGCGACCAGCGGGGCGATTCGCGTGCTGGTCCTTGGCGCAACCGGCATGCTCGGCAATGCGGTGCTGCGGCTGTTCGCCGACAGCCCGGAGTTCGAGGTGCAGGGGTCAGCGCGCGGCGCAGGCGGCGTGGCCCGCCTGCGCGAGGACCTGCGCGGTAAGGTGCACACCGGGGTCGACGTCGAGAACCCCGACATGCTGGCCCGATTGCTCGCCAGGGTCAGGCCGCAGGTCGTCATCAATGCGGTAGGCCTCGTCAAGCAGTTGGCCGAGGCCGACGATCCGCTCGCGGCGCTGCCGATCAACGCGCTGTTGCCGCATCGGCTGGCGCGTCTGTGCTCGCTCGCCGGCTGCCGGCTGGTGCACATCAGCACGGACTGCGTGTTCCTCGGTGCGAGGGGCGGCTACACGGAGACCGACACCCCGGATGCCATCGACCTGTATGGCCGCAGCAAGCTGCTCGGGGAAGTAACCGACCAGCCGCACGTCGTCACGCTCCGGACGTCCATCATTGGGCATGAACTGTCGAGTGCCCACGGGCTCGTCGGATGGTTCCTGGCGCAGCATGGTGGCGTCCGGGGCTACCGCCGGGCCGTGTTCTCGGGGTTGCCTACAGTGGAGCTGGCGCGTGTCGTGCGCGATCACGTGCTGCCGCGCCCGGCACTGCACGGACTTTGGCACGTGTCGGCGGCGCCGATCGACAAGCTTTCGCTGCTTCGGCTCGTGGCCGAGCGCTATGGTCATCGGGTCGATATCGACCCCGACGATCGTGTCGTCATTGACCGCTCGCTCGACTCGTCCCGATTCCGCGCCGAGACGGGCTGGACCCCACCCGACTGGCCCGAGCTGATCCGCCGGATGCATGCCTTCGGCTGACCGATCCTCTCCTCCGACTCTTCACGCACCCCTCATGTTCAAGGACAAGGTCCTCCTGATCACCGGCGGCACCGGCTCGTTCGGGAACGCCGTGCTCGACCGCTTCCTGCACTCGGACTTTGCCGAGATCCGCGTCTTCAGCAGAGACGAGAAGAAGCAGGAGGACATGCGGATCCGGCTGAAGAACGAACGCGTCAAGTTCTACATCGGCGACGTGCGCAACTTCGACAGCGTTCACGACGCGCTACGGGGAGTCCACTACGTGTTCCACGCCGCGGCGCTCAAGCAGGTGCCTTCGTGCGAGTTCTACCCGATGGAAGCGGTACGCACCAACGTGATTGGCGCAGAGAACGTCATGCGCGCCGCGATCGCGCACGGCGTGAGTCGCTGCGTCGTTCTGAGCACCGACAAGGCCGTCTACCCGATCAATGCGATGGGCATGTCCAAGGCACTGATGGAGAAGGTGATGGTGGCAGCCAGCCGCAGTGCCGACCCGGCCCGCACGGTGCTGTGCGCCACCCGCTACGGAAACGTGATGGCCTCCCGCGGGTCCGTCATCCCGCTCTTCCTCGAACAGTTGCGCGCAGGCAAGCCCCTGACCGTGACCGACCCCTCGATGACGCGCTTCCTGATGTCGCTGGAAGAGTCGGTCGATCTCGTCCTGTACGCCTTCGGGAACGCGCGGCCCGGAGACATCTTCGTTCAGAAAGCGCCCGCCTCCACTGTCGGAGACCTGGCCCAGGCGCTGAGGGAACTGCTCGGACGGGACAACCCGGTGAAGGTGATCGGCACGCGGCACGGCGAGAAGCTGTACGAGAGCCTGGTCTCGCGGGAGGAGATGGCGCGGGCCGAGGACTTGGGGGGCTACTACCGCATTCCTGCCGACGGCCGCGACCTGAACTACGACAAGTACTTCATCGAGGGCGAGACCCGGATCTCCCAGGTGGACGACTACACCTCGCACAACACGAGGCGGCTGGATGTGGAGGGTGTCAAGCAGGTCCTCTCGACGCTCGCCGAAGTACGCGAGGCGATGCATGCTTAGGGTGATGACCATCGTCGGGACACGGCCGGAGATCATCCGTCTGTCCCGCGTGATCCACCTCCTCGACCGGCACTGCGAGCACACCCTCGTCCACACCGGGCAGAACTACGACTACGAGCTCAACCAGGTGTTCTTCGAGGATCTGGGCATCCGGCGCCCGGACCGTTTCCTCGACGCCGCCGGCACCAGCGCGGCCCAGACGATTGGTCAGGTCATCATGCGTGCCGATGAAGTGATCGCAGAGTTGCGGCCGGAGGCGTTACTGGTGCTGGGGGACACGAACAGTGCGCTGGCCTCGATCGCAGCCAAGCGCCGGAAGGTGCCCATCTTCCACATGGAGGCCGGCAACAGGTGCTTCGACTTCCGGGTCCCGGAGGAGATCAACCGTCGGATCGTCGATCACATCGCCGACATCAACCTCACCTACAGCCAGATCGCCCGGGAGTACCTGCTTCGGGAAGGCCTGCCTCCCGACCAGGTGATCTGCACCGGCAGCCCGATGCGCGAAGTGCTGCTGCATCACCGCGAGGGCATCGAGGGCTCCACCGTGCTGGACCGCCTCGGTCTTCAGCACGGACACTACCTCCTGGTCAGTTCGCATCGGGAGGAGAACGTCGATTCGCCCGAGAACCTGCAGCGCCTGCTCCAGGTGCTCGCGGGCGTGGCGGATCGCTATGGCGAGCCGGTCGTGGTGTCGACTCATCCCCGGACCCGCATCAGGCTGGAGTCGCTCGGCGCTCAAGCGCATCCCCTGGTCCAGTTCCACAAGCCTTTCGGGTTCCTGGACTATGTCCATCTCCAGACCCGGGCTCGCGCGGTGCTGTCCGACAGCGGAACCATCACCGAGGAGTCATCGATTCTCGACTTCCCTGCGCTCAACCTGCGCGAGGCGCAAGAGAGACCCGAGGGATTCGAAGAGGCGGCGGTGATGATGGTCGGCCTCAGCCTGCGGCGCGTCCTGGAAGCACTCGACGTCCTGGCCGACCAGGGCCGAGGCGGCGTCCGTACGCTGCGCATGGTGCGCGACTACGAGCCGGACAACGTGTCGGCGAAGATCCTGCGCATCCTTCTCAGCTACACCGACTTCGTGCAACGCCGCGTCTGGCACCGAGCCCCTTTCTGATCCTCCCGGTCCGGACACCTTGTCTGCCGGCGCACCCTGGCAATGCCTTCGCCACCGAGCCCCAGCCATGACACCTCCGCGCAAAGCCCTCATCACCGGCATCACCGGCCAGGACGGCAGCTACCTCGCCGAGTTCCTTCTCGAGAAGGGCTACGAGGTGCACGGCATCAAGCGGCGCTCGTCGGTGTTCAACACCCAGCGCGTCGACCACATCTACGAGGACCCG
>JAJTHD010000167.1 GCA_021297925.1 Lysobacteraceae bacterium | reverse complement strand
CGCCGACATCCACGGGCCGTCCATCCCGATGATGCTGGGCCTCCACGGCAAGCCGGAGTCCCCCGACGGCAAGTCCATCGCGCCCAAGCAGGCCCATGGCCTGCAGGCCATGTCGATCGGCCTGTTCCTCGGCGACGACCAGCCCGCGATCTGGCGCGGGCCGATGACCACCCAGTACCTGCAGCAACTGCTGACCACCACGCTGTGGGATGACCTCGACTACCTCGTCATCGACCTGCCGCCGGGCACCGGTGACATCCAGCTCACGCTGTCCCAGCGCATCCCGGTGTCCGGCGCGGTGATCGTGACCACGCCGCAGGACATCGCGCTCCTCGATGCCAAGAAGGCACTGAAGATGTTCGAGAAGGTCGACGTGCCCGTGCTCGGCATCGTCGAGAACATGGCCTTGCACTGCTGTTCGAAATGCGGCCACGTCGAGCACATCTTCGGCGAAGGCGGGGGGCGGGCGATGGCCGAGCGGTACGGCGTGCCCCTGCTGGGGTCGCTGCCGCTGGACATCCGCATCCGCGAGCAGGCCGACGGCGGCGCGCCGACGGTCGTGGCCGAGCCGGCCGGGGCGAACGCGCAGGCGTACCGGAGCATCGCGCGCACGGTGGCCGCGGGCCTCTCGCGGCAGGCGAAGAACAAGCAGATCGCCTTCCCCAGCATCGTCATCCAGGACACGTGATGCCGCGCGCTCCCGCCGCGCCGCCCGGCCACCGCCTCCGCGTGGCGGCCGTCATCGAGTGGGCGAAGGGCCTGGTCGTGGCCGCATTGGCGCTCGCGACGGCGGGCTGGCTCGACGCCCGTGCCGAATCGGAGGTGTTGCGCGACGTGGGGCGAACGGCCTGGCTCGGGGGCGCGGCTGCCCGCGAGGCGCTGGGCGAGGCCCTGCACGGCTTGGACCGCTACCGGCACTGGGCGGGCGGGGCCGCCTTCGTCTACGTGATGGTCCGCGTGCTCGAGGGGCTGGGGCTCTGGCAGGGTCGTGAATGGGCGCGGTGGGTGGGCATCGCGGGGTGCGTGGCCTATCTTCCTTTCGAGGCGATGGCCGTCCTCGAGCACCCCGGGCCCGCGCCGCTGGTGGCCCTCGTGGTGACGACGGGGCTGGTCGCCTTGCTGTGGCCGCCTCGCCGGCCCGAGAATGGCTGGCCCTGAACGACGCGCGGAGCGACCCCCACCCATGGCCATCAAGAGTGATCGCTGGATCCGCCGCATGTCCGAGCAGCCCGGCGGCATGATCGAGCCCTTCGAGCCCGGGCAGGTCCGGTTTTCCAGCGGGAGCGGCGGAGTCGACGGCCACCGCATCGTCAGCTACGGCACCAGCAGCTATGGCTACGACGTGCGCTGCGCGCGCGAGTTCAAGATCTTCACCAACATCAACTCGACGATCGTCGACCCGAAGGCCTTCGACCCCTCGAGCTTCGTCGACGTCGAATCCGATGTCTGCATTATCCCGCCCAACAGCTTCGCGCTGGCGCGCACCGTCGAGTACTTCCGCATCCCGCGCGACGTGCTGGTCGTCTGCCTTGGCAAGAGCACCTACGCGCGCTGCGGGATCATCGTGAACGTCACGCCGCTGGAGCCGGAGTGGGAAGGCCACGTGACGCTCGAGTTCAGCAACACCACGCCGCTGCCGGCCAAGATCTACGCCGGCGAGGGCGTGGCGCAGATGCTGTTCTTCCAGTCGGATGAGGTCTGCGACACCAGCTACCGCGACCGCGGCGGCAAGTACCAGGGCCAGACCGGCGTGACGCTGCCGAAGACCTGAGCGCACCCCTTCCCGCGCGGCTGCCGGCCTAGGGAAGGTCTGAACAATCCGCCGAACCCTCGTGATTTCGGCATGAAGGCCGGAATCGCGTCAATAGCGCGAATAGCGTCAGCACCTGGGCCGCGTTCTTCGCGATGCCGCGATAGCGAACCTTCACGTAGCCGAACTGTCGCTTGATCACCCGGAACGGATGCTCGACCTTGGCGCGCACGCTCGCCTTCAAGCGCTCCAGCGCCCGGGCCTGCTTCTTCTCGCGCTTCGTCTTCATCGCCTTGATCACCGAGGGCGTTTCCACGATCAGAAACGCGGCATCCACGTCCTTCAGTTCGTCGCGCTTCGCCACACCGGTGTAGCCGCTGTCGCCGAACACCACGCCTTCCTTGCCGTGCAGCAGCTTCTGCACCTGCGTCACGTCCGACACGTTCGCCGCCGTGCATTCCACGTGGTGCACCAAGCCCGACGCGTCGTCCACGCCGATGTGCGCCTTCATCCCGAAGAACCACTGGTTGCCCTTCTTCGCCTGGTGCATCTCCGGATCCCGCTCGCCGTCAGCGTTCTTCGTCGAGCTCGGCGCGTTGATGATCGTCGCGTCGACGATCGTCCCCGAACGAAGGCTCAAACCCTTGCGCCGAAGGTGCGCGTTGACCTGCTTGAGGATCTTCTCGGCCACGCCATGCGTCTCCAGCAAACGCCGGAAGTTCAAGATCGTCGTCTCGTCCGGGATGTCGTCCAGCCCACCGAGCTGCGCGAACCGCCGCATGACCGGCGTGTCGACCAGCGCCTCTTCCATCGCCGGGTCGGACAGCGCGTACCACTGCTGCAGGAAGTGGATCCGCAGCATCGTCGCCAAGGCATACGGTTGGCGGCCAGGCCGGCCCATCTTCGGGTAATGCGGCTCGATCAGGGCCAGCAGCGCCTTCCACGGCACCACCTGGTCCATCTCGGCCAAGAACACCTCGCGCCGCGTGCGCTTGCGGCCTCCAAGATCCTCAGCATCACCAAACGAAAGCTGCATCGAACTCACCCTTGAAGCGATGACCGATTCTCGCCGAAAGTGGAGGAGTTGTTCAGACCTTCCTTAGCGCGCCGGCAGCGGGGCGGGGGAGGCCGTAGAATGCCCGGCCCGGCCCCGTCCCACGGCCGGCCTTCACGCCCATG
>JAJTHD010000231.1 GCA_021297925.1 Lysobacteraceae bacterium | reverse complement strand
CGGAAGCCGTCGCCATGGTCGCGGCGCAGGTGATGGGCATGCACGCCACGATCTCGGTGGCAGGGCAAAGCGGCAACTTCCAGCTCAACGTGATGCTGCCGGTGATCGCCCACAACCTGCTCTGGGCCATCGAGCTCAGCGCCAATGCCGCGCGCCTGCTCGCCGATCGCGCCATCGCCGGCTTCACCGTGCGCGAGGACCGGCTGCAGGAAGCACTGGCTCGCAACCCCATCCTCGTGACCGCGTTGAATCCGCTGATCGGCTACGAGAAGGCGGCGGCGATCGCCAAGACCGCCTACGCGAGCGGGCGACCGATCCTCGACGTCGCTGTCGAGGAGACCGGGCTCAGCCGCGAGGTGCTGGCGAAGGCCTTGGACCCTCTGGCGCTGACGAAGGGCGGCATCGTCGACGATCTGTCGGGCGGCCGCTGAGGCCTCAGCCCGCCACGGCCACGGGCAGCTCGAACCGTCCTCCGGCGACGATGCCGGCCACGGCCGTCGCGTGCGGCGCGAGGTCGTGGCCCTGCGCGGCCACCCACGCGTCGTCGTAGTAGGTGTCGAGATAGCGCTCGCCGCCGTCGCAGATCAGCGTGACGACCGATCCGGTCTCGCCCTTCGCCTTCATCTCCGCCATCACCTGCAGCGCGCCGATGAAGTTGGTGCCGGTCGAGCCGCCGACCCGGCGGCCGAGCAGGCCGGCCAGCACGCGCATCGCCGCCAGGCTCAGGGCGTCGGGTACCTTGACCATCCGGTCGATGGTCTCGGGCAGGAAGCTGGCCTCGACGATGGGGCGCCCGATGCCCTCGATGCGCGAGCCGCGGTCGAGGCGGTGGCAGCGCTTGCGGTCCTTGTAGGCGTCGAAGAACACGGAGTATTCCGGGTCGACAACGGCCAGCCGCGTGCAGGCGTTGCGCGTGGGCTGGTAGCGGATGTAGCGGCCCATGGTGGCGGCGGTGCCGCCGGTGCCGGCCGAGACCACGATCCAGCGCGGGCAGGGGTGGGGCTCGAGCTTCAGCTGCTCGAAGATCGACTCGGCGATGTTGTTGTTGCCGCGCCAGTCGGTGGCCCGCTCGGCGTAGGTGAACTGGTCCATGAAGTGGCCGCCGATCTCGGCGGCCAGCGCGCGCGAGGCCGCGCTGACGTCGGCGCCTTCGATCATGTGGCAGCGCCCGCCGTAGAACTCGATGCGTGCGACCTTCTCGCGCGACGTGGTGTTGGGCATCACCGCGATGTAGGGCAGGCCGACCAGGCGCGCGAAGTAGGCCTCGGAGACCGCGGTGCTGCCGCTGCTGGCCTCGATGACGGTCTGGCCCTCGCGCAGCCAGCCGTTGCAGAGCGCGTAGAGGAACAGCGAGCGCGCCAGCCGGTGCTTCAGGCTGCCGGTGGGGTGCGAGCTCTCGTCCTTGAAGTACAGCGGGATGCCCGGGTAGGCCGGCAGGTCGAGGCGGATCAGGTGGGTGTCGGCCGAGCGCTGGAAGTCGGCTTCGAGGGCCGCGATGGCGGCGTTGACCCATTGGCGTGACATGGCGGCGAGTGGGCCGGTGGCGGGACAGGATGGCATTGTGACCCATGCGCGCCCGGTCTTCAGGGCGAAAGCTGCGCCTTGAAGAAGGCCGCGGCGTCTCGCCCCACGCGCGCATGGATGTCGCCGCGCGCGATCCCGTCCGCATCGCGACAAAGCTCGGCCAGGAACATGCGCCCGCGCAGCGTGCAGGGTGCCAGGAACACGTAGTGCCCAGCCTCGGGAATCCGCAGTTGGCTGCTCTGGCGAAGACCGCGGGTCAGCAGCTCGGTCGTCGTCGCCATCGGGATCTGCCTGTCCTGTTCGGCGAGCACGATGCGGACCTGAGAGTTCACGGCTGCAAGTTCGGCGGGCTCGAGCAACGTCACCAGTGCCGGCGCGATGGCGTACACCGCGCGGATGCGAGCCTCGGTAACTGGCTGTGCGCTGCGGGCGATACCGGCTTCGAACGCTGGGCTCTGCGCGGCAAGCGCGCGCAATTCATTGATGTTGAACACGGCCTCCGGCGGCAGCTGGCAGGCGGGACTGTCCACCGCTCCCATGCAACGGCGCTGATGCTCGGCGAAGCTCAGATGGGCGCCGACCGCGGCTAGTGCGCTGTATCCGCCGAGCGAGAACCCGGCCGCGCCAATGCGTTCTTTGTCGATGTGCGGTGCAATGGCGGGGTCGGCGAGCAGTGCGTCGATCAGCACGCTGAGGTCCCGTGCTCGTTCGCCCGGCAGCACGAAGCCGGCTGGCGAGGCCCGATCTTCGGCCGCCGTGTTGCCGTGATGGTTGACGCCGGCGACGAGAAAGCCTTCGCCGACCAGTCGCTCGGCCAGCCAGGACAGCTGCGCGGCGCTGCCGCCGGTACCGTGCGAGAGCAGGATCAGCGGGCGGGGCGGGGAATTTGCGAAAGGGGCATCGAGCGCGCTGCGCCCGAACCGGAACACGCTGACGGTCCAGTCGGTCTCGATGCTGTCCGCTGCGGCCGGGTACCAGACCGTGGCAGCGATCGGGCGCGACGACGCGCCCTGCCAGTTCGCGCGTTCGCCGTCGAAGTAGGCGCGATGCATCCGGCCCACCGGGCCCTCGCGGTCGGGTGCCTTTCGGCAGCCGGCCGAAAGGGCCAGCGCCGCGGCCACGGCAACGTAGAGAAAAAAGCGCGTCATGCGATCACTCCAGCCTCGTATACGGACGAGGAATACGGCCACACTAAGCGCGCCCGTGCTCTCGCCCAAGGTGCCGATACTCACCTTTGGTGTGGCGGCGCTGCGCTGCGCTGAGCGTCGGCTAGGATGGATAAGCGGACGTTGTCGCCTAGGATCAGAGCCCCAGAACCCGAGACCCGCCCATGCCCGTGCCGATGCGCTCCGCCTTGTTCGCCGCCACCCTG
>JAJTHD010000141.1 GCA_021297925.1 Lysobacteraceae bacterium | reverse complement strand
GGCTCGGAAGGCGGGAGGGGGACGTCGCGTGCTCGGAAGGCGCGCGGCGGTTCGTCCAGTTTACCGCTGGAGATGACGGTTTGTTTACATCCGGTTCATCGCGGTGGCGATCGGGCAGGGGGGGGGCCCGTAGACTGACGAGACATCCTCCCCGGGCCTCCCATGACCGATTCCGCCCACCGGCCGCTCGAGGCCGGCATCACCACCGACCTGCGCGAGCGTCTCACCTACGCCGGATACCTGAGGCTCGACGTGCTGCTGGCCGCTCAGGCCCCGAGGAGCGCGCCGGACAACCGCGACGAACTGCTCTTCATCATCCAGCACCAGACCTCGGAGCTGTGGATGAAGCTCGCGCTCGCCGAACTGGGGGCCGCGGCCCGGGCGCTCGCCGAGGATCGCCTCGACCCGGCGCTGAAGATGCTGGCTCGGGTCAAGCACGTGCAGAAGCAGCTGGTCGAGCAGTGGAGCGTGCTCGAGACCCTCACGCCCTCCGAGTACGCGGTGATCCGTCCGCACCTCGGGCCGTCGTCGGGGTTCCAGTCGCTGCAGTACCGGATGATCGAGTTCCTGCTGGGGAACAAGGACGAGGCCATGCTGGCCGTGTTCGCCCACGCCCCGGACGAGCACGCCGCGCTGGCCGCGGTCCGCGACGCGCCGTCGCTCTACGACGAGGCACTGCGCTACCTGGCTCGCCGTGGCCACGCCGTGCCCGCGGACCTGCTGGAACGCGACGTGCGCCAGCCCCATGCCCGCTGCGACGCCCTCGTCCCCGTGCTGGCGCGGATCTACACGGCGCCGTCCGTCCACTGGGACGCCTACCACCTCTGCGAGTCGCTGGTCGACCTCGAGGTGAACTTCCAGCTGTGGCGCTTCCGCCACCTGAAGACCGTGCAGCGCATCATCGGCGACCTGCGGGGCACCGGCGGCAGTTCCGGCGTCGCCTTCCTGCGGCAGGCGCTGGACCTCACGTTCTTCCCCGAACTGTTCGCGGTACGGGGCGAACTCGCGGCCTCGCCGCCGGCCTGAGCGCGCAATGACGCCGTCTTCACGGGCCGGCCACGGGGTCGCGGCGACAGTCCGGCGTCCTGCTCCCCGCCGAGGTCCCGCGTGTCCCAGCCTGCCGCCCCCGAATCCGCCGCTCCGCGCGGCGCCCTGATGCGCTTCCTCGACGGGGTCGAGAAGGTCGGCAACAAGCTGCCCGACCCGGCGATGCTGTTCATCCTGCTGCTCGGCGTCGTGATGGTGCTCAGCTGGGCGCTGTCGATGGTGAGCTTCGAGATCGTCAACCCGCGCACCGGCGCGCCGGTCGAGATCACCAACCTGCTCGGCGGCACCGCCCTGACCGAGTTCATCGCGAACATGGTCACCGTGTTCACCAGCTTCCCGCCGCTGGGCGTGGTGCTGGTCTCGATGATGGGCCTCGCCGTCGCCGAGCACGCCGGCTTCATCCACGCCGGCCTGCGCGCATTGATGAGCGTCACGGCCAAGAGCCTGCTGACGCCGATGCTCATCGTCGTCGCGATCCTGTCCCACCTCGCCGTGGACGCGGGCTACGTGCTGGTGGTGCCGCTGGGCGCGGTGATCTTCTACGCCGCCGGCCGCCACCCGCTGGCGGGCATCGCCGCGGCCTTCGCCGGCGTGTCGGGCGCCTACTCGGCGAGCTTCGTGCCGACCAGCCTGGACCCGCTGCTGGCCGGCTTCACGCAGGCCGGCGCGCAGCTGCTCGACCCGGCGCACACGGTCAACCCGCTCAACAACGCCTTCTTCATGGCGGCGTCCTCCGTGCTGATCATCTCGATCGGCTGGTTCCTGACCGACAAGGTCGTCGAGCCCCGCCTGATGCGCACCGCGGCCATCGACGGCGACATGAAGGACGCGCCGACGCTGGAGCGGCTGTCGCCGCTGGAGAAGAAGGGCCTCTGGGCAGGCCTGCTGACGATCGTCGCCGGTCTCGCGGTCATCGCGCTCACCGCCTGGCCGGCGGACTCGGCGTGGCGCCATGCCGAGAGCGGTGAACTGACCCACAATGCGGCGCCGCTGATGCGCGCCATCGTGCCGCTGATCCTGTTCCTGACCCTGGTGCCGGGCATCGTCTACGGCGCCATCGTCGGCACGATCAAGAGCCACCGCGATGTCGTCGCCGGCATCAGCAAGACGATGAACACGATGGGCTACTACCTCGTGCTGTCGTTCTGTTGCGCCGTCTTTATCGCGGCGTTCAGCCAGTCGAACATCGGCATCCTGGTCGCGCTCGAGGGCGCGGAGGCCCTGAAGGCCTCGGGCCTGCCGCTGGGCGCCATGCTCGTCGGCATCACCTTCCTGACGGCGGCGGTCAACCTGCTCGTCGGTTCGGCCTCGGCCAAGTGGGGCCTGCTGGCCCCGATCTTCGTGCCCATGCTGATGCAGCTCGGCGTCTCGCCGGACCTGACGCAGGCGGCCTACCGCATCGGCGACTCCAGCTCGAACATCATCACCCCGCTGATGCCGTACTTCCCGCTGGTCGTCGTGTTCTGCCAGCGCTACGTCAAGAACACCGGCATCGGCACGGTGATCGCGATGATGCTGCCCTACACCCTGACCTTCCTGGTGGTCTGGAGCGCCTTCCTGCTGGGCTACTGGGCGCTGGGCATCCCGCTCGGCATCGGCTCGAGCTACACCTACCCGGCCGGCTGATCCCCGCCCGTGCCGTGACCCCGACGCCCCGCCCCGCGCGGGGCGTTGCTTTTTCGGGCGCCGGCGCCCGATGCCGCAACGCGGTTTGACCTCGGCCTTCACAACCGGTACACAGACGCGGCCCCGGCGCGCGCCGTCGGGCTCCACTTTCCTGACGAACCAAGGGGATGCCGCATGAGCGGTGCTGCGAACCAATCCACGCCGGGCTTCGTCCCGCCGCCCGCCGGGGAGTTCCTCGGCCATCCCAAGGCGCTCTGGAACCTGTTCGGGTCCGAGTTCTGGGAACGCTTCATGTACTACGGCATGCGCGCCATGCTGGCGGTCCATGTTGCAGCCGCGTTCTTCGCGCACCTCGGTGCGGGGGCCGACGCCGAGGCCAGCAAGACCTACGGCGGCTACACCGCCATGGTCTACATGACCGGCATCCTCGGCGGCTACGTCGCCGACCGCATCCTCGGCTACCAGCGCTCGATCATGCTCGGTGGCGCCCTGATGGCCGCTGGCTGCTTCCTCTTGATGTCGCCCAGCCTGCCGATGTTCCTCCTCGGACTCGCGACCATCGTCGTCGGCAACGGCCTGTTCAAGCCGAACATCTCGACGATGGTCGGCAAGCTCTACGCGCCGGGCGACGCCCGCCGCGATTCCGGTTTCACGATCTTCTACATGGGCATCAACGCCGGCGCGCTGGTCGCTCCGATCGTCTGCGCCACCTGGATCGGCGCGACCTACGGCTACCGCTGGGGCTTCCTCGCCGCCGGCGTCGGCATGGTGTTCGGCCTCGTGGTGTTCCAGATCCTCAAGGATTGGCTGGGCCATGTCGGCGCCAAGCCCGAGGGCAAGGAAGGCTACGGCCCGATCGTGCAGGTGCTGGTGGGCGCGGCCGTGCTGGTCGTGCCGGTGTACTTCCTGCTCAGCCAGAGCGACGTGCTGGGCGGCTTGCTGATCGCGATGATGCTGGGCCTCGTGGCCTACTTCATCTACAGCGGCATCGCCTCCGGCTCCCGCGAACAGCTGCACCGCTACATCGCGATGCTGATCCTGTTCGCCGCGAACATCCTGTTCTGGGCGCTGTTCGAGCAGGCCGGGTCCTCGTTGAACTTCCTTGCCCGCGATTTCGTGCAGATGCCGACCATCGCCGGCCACGCGGTGCACTTCACCATCTTCCAGTCGGTGAACCCGGTCTTCATCATCCTGCTCGCGCCGCTGTTCGCGACCCTATGGGTCAAGCTCGACAAGGCCGACTGGAACCCGTCGATCCCGCGCAAGTTCGCCTACGGCCTCGCTGGCGCCGCGCTGGGCTTCTACGTGCTGGTGTTCGCGATCCAGAACTTCGTCGACGCGGGCGGCAAGATCAGCTGGATCTGGCTGGCCCTCACCTACCTGATCCACACGATGGGGGAGCTCTGCCTGTCGCCGATCGGGCTGGCCATGGTCACCAAGCTGGCGCTGCCGAAGGAGACCGGCCTCGCGATGGGCGGCTGGTTCCTGTCGATCGCCATGGCGAACTTCGTCGCCGGCCGCATCGCCGCGATCGCCGCCGGCGGCGGTTCGGGCCACGAGGCCGCCGGCTCGCTGGCCGCCTATGCGGACGTCTTCGGCCAGATGTTCTGGCTGGGTATCGCGATCGCGCTGGCGTACTTCCTGTTCGCGCCGCTGATCAACAAGCTGATGCACGGCGTGAAGTAAGCGCCGGGCAACCCCGGAAACGACGACGGCCCGGAGCGATCCGGGCCGTCGTTTGTTCGGGGGCTGCGCGGGCCTCCGCCGAGCGGCTTGGTCAGTCCCGCCCGGCACGCTCCGTCCATTGCTCCATGCGCGCCAGCAGCCGGTCGAGCGCCTGGCGCTCGTCGGGCTTCAGGGCGTCGAGCAGTCGCTGCTCGTAGGCCATGGCCTGCGGGGCGACTTCCGCGTAGATGGCGCGGCCCGCATCGGACAGGCGCAGCACGCTGCGGCGCCGGTCGTCATCGTCCATGTCGCGCTGGATCCGCCCGTCGTCCAGCAGGGCCGACACCGCCCGGCTCACCGCGACCTTGTCCATGGCGGTGCGGTGGGCGACCTCCGTGGCCGACAGGCCGGGGCGTTTGGCGAGCACGGCGATGACCCGCCACTCGGGGATGCTGAGCCCGTAGCGCTTGTCGTAGAGACGGGCGATGTCCGAGCTGATCCGGTTCGACAGCACCGACAGCCGGTAGGGCAGAAAGCGTTCCAGATCGAGCATGGATGGTGCGGCGCCGCAAAAGTTGCGTTTGGTTTCAGCCGAAACTATAACGGTCCTCGGACCGTCGTCCCCTTGGACGATGGCGAACTCCGCGCCACCACCGCCCCGCCCATGGAGCATGCCATGAACGCCACCGCCGCAACGGCGCCCAAGAACCTCGGGATGGACGTCACCACGTTCGAGAACCCGATGGGCATCGATGGTTTCGAGTTCGTCGAGTTCGCCGCGCCCGCAGGGCAGGGCGGCGCGCTCCACGATTACTTCCGGTCCATGGGCTTCACCGCGGT
Source organism: Lysobacteraceae bacterium (assembly GCA_021297925.1). GTDB lineage: Bacteria > Pseudomonadota > Gammaproteobacteria > Xanthomonadales > Xanthomonadaceae > Silanimonas. Next base: position 4,478 of record JAJTHD010000141.1, on the reverse strand, counting down.
GCGCCGCCATCGCCACCGCGCGATCACGCTCTACAAGCAGGGTGGCGTGCATTTCCTCGTCAACGAGGAGCCGGACGGTTTCGCGGCCGACTTCGCCAGGGTCCACGGCCCCTCGGCCTGCGGCTTCGCCATCCGCTTCCAGAAGAACGCGCACGAGGTGCAGGCCGCGGCGCTGGCCGCCGGCGGCGAGCACGTCGCCCGCGAGGCCACCAAGGCCATCGACCGCCCGGTCATCCAAGGCATCGGCGGCTGCATGCTCTACCTCGTCGACGACTACGGCAGCGTCGACCGCATCTACCGCGACTACGTGGCGATCCCGGGCGTGGACCCGAACCCGGTCGGCTTCGGCCTGACCTTCATCGACCACCTCACGCACAACCTCTACTTCGGCAACATGCAGAAGTGGTCGGATTACTACGAGAAGCTGTTCAACTTCCGCGAAATCCGCTACTTCGACATCAAGGGCGCGAAGACCGGCCTGGTCTCGAAGGCCATGACTGCGCCGGACGGCATCGTCCGCATCCCGCTCAACGAGTCGTCGGACCCGAAGTCGCAGATCAACGAGTACCTCGACGCGTACCACGGCGAGGGCATCCAGCACATCGCCTGCTTCACCGACGACATCTACGCCACCGTCGAAGCCATGCGCGCGCAGGGCCTCGAGTTCCTGAACACGCCGGACACCTACTTCGAGGTGATCGACGCGCGCATCCCGAACCATGGCGAGGACGTGGCCCGCCTGGCGAAGAACAAGATCCTGATCGACGCCGACCCGGAGACGAAGTCGCGCAAGCTGCTGCAGATCTTCACGCAGAATGCCATCGGCCCGATCTTCTTCGAGATCATCCAGCGCAAGGGCAACGAGGGCTTCGGCGAGGGCAACTTCCAGGCCCTGTTCGAGAGCATCGAGCGCGACCAGATGCGTCGCGGCGTGCTCTGAGGGCGCAGCCATGACGCTCGCCTACCAGTCCGGCTTCGGCAATGAATTCGCCAGCGAGGCCCTGCCGGGCGCGCTGCCCGTCGGCCGTAACTCGCCGCAGCGCTGCCCCTACGGCCTCTACGCCGAGCAGCTCTCCGGCACGGCCTTCACCGCGCCGCGCCACCAGAACCGCCGAAGCTGGCTCTACCGCATCCGTCCGAGCGCCATGCACGGGCCGTTCGAGCTGATGCCCGAGGGCGCGTTCCACAACGTCTTTGGCGACGGCCCGGTCTCGCCGGAGCAGATGCGCTGGAACCCGTTGCCCGCGCCGACGGCACCCACCGACTTCCTCGACGGCCTGTACACCATGGCCGGCAACGGCGGCCCGGGCACGGGCGCGGGCCTGGGCATCCACCTGTACGCCGCCAACCGCTCGATGCAGGGCCGCTACTTCTACGACGCCGACGGCGAGCTGCTGGTCGTGCCGCAGCAGGGCCGCCTCACGATCCGCACCGAGTTCGGCGTGCTCGACGTCGAGCCGCAGGAGATCGCGCTGATCCCGCGCGGCATCCGCTTCGCGGTGGACCTGCCCGATGGCGAGGCCCGTGGCTACGTGTGCGAAAACCTCGGCGCCGGCCTGCGCCTGCCCGACCTCGGCCCGATCGGCAGCAACGGGCTCGCCAACCCGCGCGATTTCCTCGCGCCGGTGGCGGCCTGGGAGGACGTGGAAGGCGACTTCGAGCTGGTAGCGAAGTTCGACGGCCGGCTGTGGTGCGCCGCGATCGGCCATTCGCCGCTGGACGTGGTGGCGTGGCACGGCAACCACGTGCCCTGCAAGTACGACCTGCGCCGCTTCAACACCATCGGCTCGATCAGCTACGACCACCCGGACCCGAGCATCTTCCTCGTGCTCACCTCGCCGAGCGACACGCCGGGCGTCGGCAACATGGATTTCGTGATCTTCCCGCCGCGCATCCTGGCGATGGAGGACACCTTCCGGCCACCGTGGTTCCACCGCAACGTGGCCAGCGAGTTCATGGGCCTCGTGCACGGCGCCTACGACGCCAAGGCCGACGGCTTCGTGCCGGGCGGGGCCTCGCTGCACAACAGCTTCACCGGGCATGGGCCGGACGCCGAGACGTTCGAGAAGGCCAGCGTGGCCGACACCTCCAAGCCGCACTACATCCGTGACACGATGGCCTTCATGTTCGAGTCGCGCGCGGTGCTGCGCCCCACGGCCCAAGCCGTCGCCGCGGCCCATCGCCAGCGGAACTACGTGGCCTGTTGGCAGGGCCTGAAGAAGCACTTCAACCAGGACAAGCGATGAAACTCGGATCCCTCAAGGAAGGCGGCCGCGACGGCACGCTGATCGTCGTCTCCCGCGACCTCGCCCGCGCCGTCCGCGCGCCGCACATCGCGCCGACGCTGCAGCGCGCGCTGGAGGACTGGTCGAACACCGCGCCGCGCCTCAACGGCGTGTCGGAGGCCCTCAACGGCTCGAATGCGCAGACCATCGACGGGCAGGAGGTGTTCGCCCTCGACATGGCCGCGCTGGCCGCGCCGCTGCCGCGCGCCTACGAGTTCGTCGACGGCTCGGCCTACCTGCCGCACGTCGAGCGCGTCCGCCGCGCCCGCGGCGCCGAGGTGCCGGAGAGCTTCTACACCGACCCGCTCATGTACCAGGCGGTCAGCGCCGGCTTCTACGGCCCTCGCGACCCGGTGCTCGTGCGCGACGAGGCCTACGGCATCGACCTCGAGGCCGAGGTCGTGATCGTCACCGACGACGTGCCGCACGGCGTGTCGGCCGAGGATGCCGCCGAGCACATCCAGCTCGTCGGGCTGGTCAACGACGTGAGCTTGCGCAACCTCATTCCGAACGAGCTCGCCAAGGGCTTCGGCTTCCTCCAGAGCAAGCCGCGTTCGGCCCTGAGCCCGGTGTTCGTCACCCCGGATGAGCTGGGCGACGCCTGGAAGGACAGCAAGGTGCACCGCCCGCTGCTCACCCACATCAATGGCGAGTGGTTCGGCGCGCCGGAGGCCGGCGAGGACATGCAGTTCGACTTCGCCCAGCTCGTGGCCCACGCCGCCAAGACGCGCCCGCTCTCCGCCGGCACGATCGTCGGGTCGGGCACCGTCGCGAACGAAAGAACCGACCGGGGCGCGAGCTGCTTCGCCGAGCAACGCACCATCGAGACGCTGCGTGACGGCAAGCCCTCGACGCCCTTCATGTCGTTCGGCGACGTGGTGCGCATCGAGATGCTGGACGCCGAGGGGCGCACGATCTTCGGCGCCATCGAGCAGCGCATCGAGACGCTGCGCTGACCGGGCCCGGGGCGTGGTGCCGGCCGCGCCGCGGGTGTAGCGTGACCGGCATCCGCTCCGGGAGGGCGAGGTCATGGCGAACGGCGGCTTGAGGCTCTACTCCTACTGGCGGTCCAGCGCCGCCTACCGCGTCCGGATCGCGCTGAACCTGAAGGGCCTCGACGTCCAGCAGGTGCCGGTGCACCTGGTCCGCGACGGCGGCGAGCAGCACGCCCCGGGGTTCCGGCGCGTGAACCCGCAGGGCCTCGTGCCCACCCTGCAGCACGGGCAGCGCCTCATCCGCCAGTCGATGGCGATCATCGAGTACCTCGACGAAACCTTCCCCGACGAACCGCTGCTGCCGGCGACCGCCCGGGAACGGGCACGGGTCAGGGGGCTGTCGCAGGTCATCGCCTGCGACATGCATCCTCTCGGCAACCTGCGCGTGCTCCAGTACCTCGAGCGCGAGTTCAAGGCCACGCCGGAGCAGCGCGAGGCGTGGATCCGCCACTGGCTGGCCCTCGGCTTCGAGGCGATCGAGCAACTGCTGGCCGACAACCCGTCGACCGGGTCGTTCTGCGAGGGGGATGCACCGACGATGGCGGATTGCCTGCTCGTGCCCCAGCTCTACAACGCGCGGCGCTTCGGCCTCGACCTCGCCCCGTACCCGACGGTCCGGCGCGTCGAGGGCAACGCGCTGGGGCTCGAGGCCTTCCGAGCCGCCGCGCCCGAGGCGCAGCCGGACGGGCCGCCGCCCGGCTGATCAGGCGAAGCCGCCGCCGGTGTTGCCGAACACGTCGGCGTAGGGGTCGTGTTCCGCCGACGCGCCTTCCGACAGGCGGATGCGCAGCGCGAGCCCGTCGCGCGAATCGGCCTTGCGCAGGGCTTCCTCGAGGTCGATGCGCCCTTCCTTGTAGAGCCTGAACAGCGACTGGTCGAAGGTGTGCATGCCGGATTCCAGCGACTTCTCCATCGCCTCCTTGACCTCGTGGATCTGGCCGCGGCGGACCAGGTCCCGGATCATCGGCGTGTTGATCAGGATCTCGGAGGCGGGCATCCGCTTGCCGTCCCTGCCGATCACGAGGCGCAGCGAGACGACCGCCTTCAGGTTCAGGGCCAGGTTCATCAGGATGTTCTTGTGCGCCGCCTCGGGGAAGAAGTTGAGGATGCGCTCCAGGGTCTGGTCCGCGTTGTTCGAGTGCAGCGTCGCGAGGCAGAGGTGGCCGGTCTCGGCGAAGGCGATGGCCGATTCCATGGT
>JAJTHD010000027.1 GCA_021297925.1 Lysobacteraceae bacterium | reverse complement strand
CGATTGTAGCATCGTGCGCGCGGAGTTCGCTACGCAGGAACGCGTGGACCGCCTGCGCCTGCGCGGGCGTGGCGGTCCGGCCCGTGCCGATGGCCCACACCGGCTCGTACGCGAGCACGGCGCCGCGGAAGGCCTCGATGCCGCCCCGCTTCAACACGGCGGCGATCTGGCCGCTCAGCGCCCACTCGGTCTGGCCCGCCTCGCGCTGGTGCAGGCTCTCACCGACGCAGAGGACCGGCACGAGGCCGGCGCGACGGGCGGCGAGAAGTTTCTCCGCGACGAGGTCGCTGGACTCCTCGTGGTATTCGCGCCGCTCCGAATGGCCCACGAGGACGTGGGTCGCGCCGACGTCGCGGAGCATGGCGCCGGAGACCTCGCCGGTGTAAGCGCCGGCGTCGTGCAGGTCGACGTCCTGCGCGCCGAAGGCGATGCCGCGGCCGGCGTAGCGCTCCACGAGGCCGCCGAGGTAGGGGATCGGCGGAAGGACCAGCACCTCGACCCCCGGCGGCGGCGGGCTGCCGCTCACGGCATCGAGCAGGGCCTGCGCGCTGGCGCGCGTGCCGTTGAGCTTCCAGTTGCCGGCGACGATGCGCGGACGCATGCCTTGCTCCTCGGGGGTCGGGCACGGAAGGATACCAGTCCGACCCCGACACCCCGAAGCCCGACATGCCCCTCCGCCACGACCGCCACGCCCTCGTCACCGGTGCCTCCAGCGGCATCGGGGCGGCCATCGCCCGCGAGTACGCCTCCCGCGGCGTGCCGACGATCCTGGTCGCCCGCCGCCGCGAGCGGCTCGAGGCGCTGGCCCGCGACCTCTCCGCGGGCGCCCCCAGCATCGCGATCGCCGAAGACCTGGCCGACCCCGGCGCCCCTGCCCGCCTGCACGCCACGCTCGCCGAGCGCGGCCTCCGCGTCGGCATCCTCGTCAACAACGCCGGCTACGGCGTGCCCGGGCGCTACCTGTCCTCGGACTGGAAGGTCCATGCGGACTTCCTGCAGGTCATGCAGACCGCGGTCGCCGAACTGACCTGGCGCTTCCTTCCCGCGATGGAGGCCGACGGCTGGGGCCGCATCCTCAACGTGGCATCGCTGGCAGGGCTGGTGCCCTCCTCGGCCGGCCACACGCTCTACGGCGCGAACAAGGCCTGGCTGATCCGATTCTCCGAAGCGCTGGCGCTGGAGATGGTGCCGAAAGGCGTGCACGTCACCGCCTTGTGCCCGGGCTTCACCTACAGCGAGTTCCACGACGTCAACGGCATGCGCGAGAAGGTCTCGCGCCTTCCGAAGGCCCTGTGGCTCGACAGCGCGGCCGTGGCCCGCATCGGCGTCGAGGCCTGCGAGGCCGGCCGGATGCGGGTCGTGAGCGGTGGCGCGAACCGGGCGATCGCCGCGCTGTCGAAGTACCTGCCCGAGCCGCTGGCCCGCGCGCTCGTCGCCGGCAAGGCGAAGGACTTCCGCGACGAGGGCTGAGCCCGGGGACGAAACGCCCCGCACGAGGCGGGGCGTCGGCCGCCGGAAGCGAAGGGATCAGGCGAGCTTGATCTCGCGCAGCCGCTCCATGAGGTACCCGTGGGACGTGATCGGCTGCGGGTAGCGATTGGGGTTGTCCGGCGTGATGCAGCCCGGCAGCGTCTCGATCAGGAAATCCGGGTTCGGGTGCAGGAAGAAGGGGGTCGAGTAGCGCGGCTGCCGCGCGGCATCGCCCGGCGGATTCACCACCCGGTGCGTGGTCGACGGGTACACGTGGTTGGTGAGGCGCTGCAGCATGTCGCCGATGTTCACGACGATGGTGTCGGCGTCGGCCGTGAACGGCACCCACTCGCCCTTGCGGGAGAGCACTTCGAGGCCGGCGGCGCTGGCGCCCACCAGCAGGGTGATCAGGTTGATGTCCTCGTGCGCGCCGGCGCGGACGTTCGGGATGTCCGGCGCGGTGATTGGCGGGTAGTGGATGGGCCGCAGGATGCTGTTGCCCACCTGGGTCTTGTCGGCGAAGAACTGCTCCGGCAAGCCGATGTGGAGGGCCAGCGCCGACAGGACGCGCGAGCCGAGCGCGTCGAGCGCGGTGTAGAGGCCATAGGCGACCTCCCGGAACTCCGGGATCTCGGCCGGCCACAGGTTCGGCGGCATGGCCTCGGCCTGCGGCGCAGCGCGATCGATCTCGCGGCCGACGTGCCAGAACTCCTTCAGGTCGTGGTGCTGGGCGCCCTTGGCGGTTTCGATGCCGAAGGGCGTGTAGCCGCGGGCGCCGCCGCCGCCAGGGACGTGGTAGCGGCGCTTGACCTCGTCGGGAAGCGCGAAGAAACGCTGGAACACGTCGTAAGCGCGATCGATCTGTGCCTGCGGGATGCCGTGGTTGCGGATGCCGGCGAAGCCCCATTCGCGGTAGGCGGTGCCGAGCTCGGCGACGAAGGCCTCGCGGTCGCCGCTGCTGGACGGCTCGGTGAAGCGCTGGATGTCGAGGGTGGGGATGGCCATGTCGCGGGCTCGGATCAAGGAGGACAAAGGGGACGCCGCATGCCCGGCGCGGAGGCGATGCGCACGGGGCGGATCAGGCGGCCGCCTTCACCGCGGCCGCGAGCGTGTCCAGCACGGATTGCACGAGGCCGGGCTCGTCGGCCTCGACGGTCACGCGGACCACCGGCTCGGTGCCGGAGGGGCGGAGAAACGCCCGCCCGCGCCCGGCGACCGCCGCCTGCGCCTCGGCCAGCGCCGCTTTCACGCTCTCGGCCTCCGCGGGGCGGGCCCCGGCGGCGACACGGACGTTGACGGTCTGTTGCGGGACCTTCGCGAGGCCGGACAGGGCATCGCGGAGGGTCCATCCGCGGCGGCGCAAGGTCTCGAGAACCTGCAGCGCGCTGACGATGCCGTCGCCGGAACTGACCCGGTCGAGGCACAGCAGGTGGCCCGAGGTCTCGCCACCGAGCACGGCGTCATGCTCGAGCAGCGCCTGGTGCACGTAACGATCGCCGACCTTCGTGCGCAGGAACGGCACGCCGAGGCGAGCCAGCGCCTGCTCGAGGCCGAAATTGGTCATCAGGGTGCCGACCACCGGGCCTTTGAGCCGGCCGGATTCCTGCCAGTCGCGGGCGAGGACGTAGAGCAGGTCGTCGCCGTCGCGGACGACACCATCCGCATCGACGAACAGCACCCGGTCGCCATCGCCGTCGAAGGCGATGCCCAACTCGGCGCCGGT
>JAJTHD010000214.1 GCA_021297925.1 Lysobacteraceae bacterium | reverse complement strand
GCGAGCCCGGGCCGAGCGAGGTTTTGACCCACGGGGCGACCTTCAGGCCCTTGGCCACGGCGTTGCGGGCCAGCAGGCCGGCGCCCAGCATCACCGCCGGGTTCGACGTGTTAGTGCAGGACGTGATGGCGGCGATGACCACCGCGCCGTCCTTCAGCTTGCTGCCGGCGAAGTCGGCCTCGCCCGGGGTCTTGGCGCTGGTCTTGGCGGCGCGCGCCTCGGCCATCGGCTTGAGCGATTCGCGGTAGACCTTCTGCATGTCGGAGAGCAGCACGCGGTCCTGCGGGCGCTTCGGGCCGGCGAGCGAGGGCAGCACCGTGCCCATGTCGAGGCCGAGCGTCGAGCTGTATTCGGCTTCCACCGACGGGTCGCGCCACAGGCCCTGGGCCTTGGCATAGGCCTCGACGAGGGCGATCTGCTCCGCCGAACGGCCGGACAAGCGCAGGTAGCTCAGGGCTTCGCCGTCGATCGGGAAGATGCCGCAGGTGGCGCCGTATTCCGGGGCCATATTGGCAATCGTGGCGCGGTCGGCCAGCGGCAGCTGGTCGAGGCCATCGCCGTAGAACTCGACGAACTTGCCGACCACGCCGTGCTTGCGGAGCATCTGGGTGACGGTGAGCACGAGGTCGGTGGCGGTGGCGCCTTCCGGCAGCTTGCCGGTGAGCTTGAAGCCCACGACCTGCGGGATCAGCATCGACGAGGACTGGCCAAGCATCGCGGCTTCAGCCTCGATGCCGCCCACGCCCCAGCCCAGCACGCCGATGCCGTTGATCATCGTGGTGTGCGAGTCGGTGCCGTAGACCGTGTCCGGGAACGCGTGCTCGACGCCATCAATGGTGCGGGTCATGACCACGCGCGCCAGGTGCTCGAGGTTCACCTGGTGGACGATGCCGGTGTTCGGCGGCACGACCTTGAAGTTGTCGAAGGCCTTCTGGCCCCAGCGCAGGAAGCTGTAGCGCTCCTTGTTCCGCGAGAACTCGATGGCGCCGTTCTCGTCGGCGGCCGAAGGCTTGCCGAACACGTCGACCTGCACCGAGTGGTCGATGACCAGTTCCGAGGGGATCAGCGGGTTGATGCGCTTCGGGTCGCCGCCCAGCTTCTTGACGGCATCGCGCATGGCGGCGAGGTCCACCACGCAGGGCACGCCGGTGAAGTCCTGCAGCACCACGCGGGCGGGCATGAAGGCGATCTCGGTGTCCGGCTCTTTCTTCGGCTCCCACTTCGCCACGGCTTCGATGTGCGCCGGGTTCACGGTGACGCCGTCCTCGCAGCGCAGCAGGTTCTCGAGGAGGATTTTCATCGAGTAGGGCAGGCGCTTGATGTCGAAGCGCTGGCCCAGCTTCGGCAGGCTGTAGAAGGCGTAGGACTTGCCGTTGACGGCAAGCGTGTCGCGGGTGGCGAAGGAGTCGGACATGGAGGGCTCCAGGCTGGGGTGCTGCGGAAAGGGCGTCGGCCCCGCGCGCGGGCGGCGAGGCGCTGGCGACCTCGGATTATGCCGGAAGACGCCTTCCGCCGGGGCGGCGGGACGTGATGCCGTGCCCGGTTCCGCGCTCAGTCGAGCGGCGCGATCAGCGTTCGGGCGGTATCGGCCATGGCGCCGCGCCGGAGCAGGAAATCCCAACGGCTGCCGCCGCTCTGGCGCCAGAGCACAGCGGCCCGCACGGCGCAGAGCAGCAGGGCGCGGACCTCGGCGACGATCGTCGGTTGCCCGAGGTAGACCGGATTGCCCTGCACCAGCACCCTGGTGCCCAACGGGCTGATCTGGTCGGCGTAGAGTTCGCCGAGACGCTGGATGACGGTCGGGTGATGGGGGCCGAGGTGCTGGCGTTGCCGGTCGATGTCGCGCAGGACGTCCTGCACCCGGGCCCCGGCCGTCGGGTGGCGGATGAAGGCGCGCTCCAGCGCAAGGACCGTTGCTCCCATCCGGCCCACGGCCGGGTCGCGGGGGCCCTGGCCGAGCAGGGCGAGCAGCTCGCGGAGACCGCGGTCGAGGCCGTCGATCCCGCCATAGATCGCCTCGGCATCCTCGGCCTCGAAGCGGAACAGGCTGTCGAGCAGCACGGACTCGGGGCGCTCCTCGGTCTGGCCGACCGAGGCGAGCTGCTGGACCAGCTTCATGGACTGGCAGAGGGCGGCGAGGGCGATGACGCGGTCGTTCATTCGTCAGGGAGGCGATTCGGGTCGAGTGCCGCGTCGGTCGCGGCGATGACGGCGCCACCGAGGCACACCTCGCCAAGGTAGAGCACCACGGATTGGCCGGGCGTGACGGCCCGCTGCGGCTGGTCGAACACCACGGCGATCCCGTCCCCGGCGGGGCGGACGGTGCAGGCCTGCGGGGGCTGGCGGTAGCGCACCTGGGCCTCGCAGCGCAGGGGGAAGGGCGGGGCTTCCCCGGCGATCCAGTGCATGGGCTCGCTGCGCAGTCGTCGCGAGATGAGCAGGGGGCTGTCCCCCTGGTCGACGATCAGGCGGTTGCGTTCGACGTCCTTGCCGACGACGAACCAAGGCGCGTCGGGGCGCCCGCGAACCCCGCCGATGCCGAGGCCCTCGCGCTGGCCAAGCGTGTAGAACGCGATGCCGTCATGGCGGCCCAGCACTACCCCCTCCGGATCGACGAGATCGCCGGGTCGGATCGCGATGTAGCGGGCGAGGAACTCCCGGAAGTCCCGCTCGCCGATGAAGCAGATGCCGGTCGAGTCCTTCTTCTTCGCCGTCGCGAGCCCCAGTCGCGCGGCGATCGCGCGGACCTCGGCCTTGGGCAGGTCGCCGATGGGAAAGAGCGTCGCCGAGAGCTGGGCCTGGCCGAGCTGGTGCAGGAAGTAGCTCTGGTCCTTGCCGACGTCGCGGCCCCGCAGCAGGCGCCAGCGCCCGTCGCGTTCGTCGACGCGGGCGTAGTGCCCGGTCGCGATCCGTTCCGCGCCGAGGGCGCGGGCCTCGTCGAGGAAGGTCTTGAACTTGATCTCGCGGTTGCAGAGCACGTCGGGGTTCGGCGTGCGCCCGGCGCGGTACTCCGCGAGGAAGGTTTCGAACACCCCGGACCAATAGTCCGCGGAGAAGTCCCGGGCGAGGAAGGGCAGGCCCAGCTGGCCGCAGACCCGGAGGGCGTCGCGGCGGTCGTCCTCGGCCCGGCACTCGCCGCTGCCGTCGTCCTGCCAGTTCTGCATGAACAGGCCGGTGACGTCGGCGCCGGATTCCCTCAGGCGCCACGCCGCGACCGACGAATCGACGCCGCCCGACACGCCGAGGAGGATCCGGCCCGCCGGACTCACAGTGCGTTCACCGCCTCGAGCGGCAGCCGCCGACCGGCCAGGACGTCCTGCACGACGCGCCAGACCAGCGGGCTCCGGTGCTCGGCCGATCGGGAGAGGAGTTCGGTGGGGGTGAGCCAAAGGGCCTGGACGATGCCAGTGTCCAACGGTCGATCCGGGTGGTGGCGGACGGGGTCCGCCGTGAACGCGAGCCGCAGATAGTTGCGGGCGGTCTCCGGCGCCTTCCACTGGTAGGCGCCGACGAAGCTGGTCAGCACCACGTCCCAGCCGCTCTCCTCGAGGGTCTCCCGAACGGCGGCCCCGGTGATGGTCTCGTCGGGTTCGAGGTGCCCGGCCGGCTGGTTCAGTACCCGACGGCCCTGCACCTCCTCCTCCACGACCAGCAGGCGCCCGTCGCGCACGACGATCGTCGCGACAGTGACGTCGGGCTGCCAGAAGTGGTCTTGGCGGTAGGGCACGTCGCGTTCCTCGGGGGCGATCGCCCGTCCATGAAGGTCGGTTAGTGTGCGCGCCGTGACGGCCTTCCGTCCATGCACGATCCGCTCTTGCGGGAGCTTTCCCGGGCGCCCCTATACTGCGGCCATGAGCCAACGCGAGCACCCTGAACACGAGCACGAACGCGGCCTCGCGGTCGAGACCGCGAAGCCCGAGCTGGAGCGCCCGTCGCTCTACCGGGTCCTGCTGCTGAACGACGACTACACGCCCATGGAGTTCGTCGTCGAGGTCCTGCAGGTCTTCTTCGGGATGAACCGGGAGAAGGCGACGCAGGTCATGCTCCACGTGCATACCCGTGGCCGGGGCGTGTGCGGTGTCTACACCCGTGAAGTGGCCGAGACCAAGGTGTCGCAGGTGAACGATTTCTCTCGCACCCACCAGCACCCCCTCATGTGCACGATGGAAAAGGCCTGAGCCGCCCCCACATCCGGGTCATCGCCCCTGGAGGCCCCCATGTTCAGCAAAGACCTCGAATTCACCATCGGCCAGTGCTACAAGCAGGCCCGCGAGGCGCGTCATGAGTTCATGACCGTCGAGCACCTGCTGCTGGCCCTGGTCGACAACGCCTCCGCCCTGCAGGTCCTCAAGGCCTGCGGCGCCGACCCGGTGCGCCTCTCGGCCGACCTCCGCAAGGTCATCGCGGAGACGGTGCCCATCCTGCCCGAGGACGACACCCGCGACACGCAGCCGACGCTGGGCTTCCAGCGCGTGCTCCAGCGGGCCGTGTACCACGTCCAGAGCAGCGGCCGGAAGGAAGTCACCGGCGCCAACGTGCTGGTCGCCATCTTCGGCGAGAAGGACAGCCACGCGGTCTACCACCTGCAGCAGCAGGACGTGACCCGGCTGGACGTCGTCAACTACATCTCGCACGGCGTCACCAAGCCCGGCGGCGACGTGCCGGAGGCCAAGCCCGCCGACGCACCGAAGTCCGAGGGCGAGCAGGGCGAGGACGGCCAACCCCGGCAGAACCCGCTGGAGGAGTTCGCCTCGAACCTCAACCAACTCGCCCGCGAGGGCAAGATCGATCCGCTCATCGGCCGCGAGGCGGAGATCGAGCGCACCATCCAGGTGCTATGCCGTCGCCGCAAGAACAACCCGCTGTATGTCGGCGAGGCTGGCGTGGGCAAGACCGCGCTGGCCGAAGGCCTGGCGTGGCGCATCGTCGAGGGCGACGTGCCGGACGTGCTGAAGGACGCCACGGTCTATTCGCTCGACCTCGGTGCGCTGGTCGCCGGCACCAAGTACCGCGGTGACTTCGAGAAGCGCTTGAAGGCCGTGGTCAACCAGATCAAGAAAGAGCCGAACGCCATCCTCTTCATCGACGAGATCCACACCATCATCGGTGCCGGCTCGGCGTCGGGCGGCACGATGGACGCGTCGAACCTCATCAAGCCGGCCCTGCAGACGGGCGAGCTGCGCTGCATCGGTTCGACCACGTTCCAGGAGTACCGCGGAGTCTTCGAGAAGGACCGCGCGCTGGCGCGGCGCTTCCAGAAGATCGACGTGGTCGAGCCGACGGTGGCCGAGGCCGTGGCCATCCTCAACGGCCTCAAGGGCAAGTTTGAGGCCCACCATGACGTGACCTACAGCGCGGATGCGCTGCAGGCGGCCGTCGACCTGTCGGTGAAGCACATCGGCGACCGGCTGCTGCCGGACAAGGCCATCGACGTGATCGACGAGGCCGGTGCCCGCCAGCGGCTGATGAGCGGGGACAAGCGCAAGAGCCTCATCGACGTCGAGGAGGTCGAACTCATCGTCGCCAAGATGGCGCGCATCCCGCCGAAGCAGGTCAGCGCCTCGGACAAGGACGTGCTGAAGAACCTCGAGCGCAACCTGAAGATGGTGATCTTCGGCCAGGACTCGTCGATCGAATCGTTGGTGTCGTCGATCAAACTCGCGCGCTCCGGCCTCGGCAATCCCGACAAGCCGATCGGCAACTTCCTGTTCGCCGGCCCGACCGGCGTCGGCAAGACGGAAGTGACGCGCCAGCTCGCGATGCAGCTGGGCATCGAGCTGGTGCGTTTCGACATGTCCGAGTACATGGAGCCGCATTCGGTGAGCCGCCTGATCGGCGCGCCCCCGGGTTATGTCGGTTTCGACCAGGGCGGCCTGCTCACCGAGAAGATCGTCAAGACGCCGCACTGCGTGCTGCTGCTCGACGAGATCGAGAAGGCGCATCCGGACGTGTTCAATATCCTGCTGCAGGTGATGGACCGGGGCATCCTGACGGACACCAACGGCCGCGAAGCGAACTTCCGCAACGTCATCCTCGTGATGACCACCAACGCTGGCGCCGCGCAGGCAGCCCGTCGCACCATCGGCTTCGTCGAGCAGAACCACAGCACCGACGCGATGGAAGTCATCCGCAAGGCGTTCACGCCCGAGTTCCGCAACCGCCTCGACGCCGTGGTGCAGTTCAGCGCCTTGGGCTTCGACCACATCCTCCGCGTCGTCGACAAGTTCCTCATCGAACTGGAGGCGCAACTGCAGGAGAAGCACGTGGCGCTGTCGGCCACGCCTGAGGCCCGCCATTGGCTGGCGGAGCATGGCTTCGACCCACAGATGGGCGCGCGTCCGATGGCCCGGTTGCTTCAGGACAAGATCAAGCGGCCGCTCGCCGACGAGCTGTTGTTCGGCAAGCTGGTGAACGGCGGCAAGGTCGAAGTCGGTGTCGCCGACGGCCAGCTGGTCGTCGAGGCCTTCGCCGAGTCGGAGAAGCTGTTGCCGGCGACGGTGGACTGACGACTCCGGCGTCCCGCCGTTGGATCCAAAGCGAAACGGCAGCCGTGAGGCTGCCGTTGTCGTTCCTGCATGGGTCGGTGCGGCTTACTTCATGCGGTAGGTGATGCGGCCCTTGGTCAGGTCGTAAGGAGTCATTTCGACCTTGACCTTGTCGCCCGTCAGGATCCGGATGTAGTTCTTCCGCATGCGTCCTGAGATGTGCGCCGTGATGACGTGGCCGTTTTCCAGCTTGACCCGGAACATGGTGTTCGGAAGGGTCTCGGTCACGGTGCCTTCGAACTCGATGGAATCGTCTTTGGACATGCAGCGGGCAGGGGCTCGGTCGTGGGTGGCGGCCATGGGGGCCGACCGGAAGGCGCGGAGTGTGCCACGCTCAGGAGAGGCATGCAAAAAAGCGGTTAAGTGCCGAACTCGGGCCCGGCCCCCAGTGCGGCCGCCGGGAACGGCGGATCGCCCCAGCCGGGGCAGGCCTCGCCCCCTGCGGCCAGTGGCCGGAACGTCGCGAGGAAGCGGTCGCGCGGCCAGCGTTCGCCGCCCATGCGGACCAGGTGGGGGTTCTCGACCTGGGCGTCGAACCACGGCCAGCCGAGTCGTCGCAGCCGCCACCCCAGCGCCGCGAGGGCCACCTTCGAGCCGCCGCTCGCGAGGCTCACCATGCTCTCGGCGAAGAACGCGCGGCCGAGGCCCACGCCGTACAGCCCGCCCACGAGGCGCCCCGACGCGTCACGGACCGCCACGGCGTGCGCATGACCGTGCGCGTGCAGCGTGCCGTAGGCCCGGCGCATCGCGCCGGTGATCCACGTGCCGTGCTGGCCGCGACGGGGCGTGTCGGCGCAGGCGGCGACGACGGCATCGAAGTCGTCGTCGAAGTGGACCGTCCAGTCGAGGCCTCGTAGCGTGCGCCGGAAGCGCCGCGACAGGTGGACCCCGTTGCTCCGGAAGACCATGCGCTCCGACGGCGACCACCACAGGATGGGTTGCCCGTCGTTGAACCACGGGAAGATGCCCCCCGCATAGGCGCGGAGCAGCCGGGGCGGACTCAGGTCACCGCCAAGGCACAGCAGGCCATCCGGTTCCCCGAGCGCCCATTCCGCGGGAGGGAAGGGCGATGCGGGATCGGGGCCCAGCAGATAGGGAGGGGTCATGGCGACGGGCCTCCCCGGAACGGCGAGTGCGTGGCCAGCGTGTCGTGGTAGCGCTGCACG
>JAJTHD010000281.1 GCA_021297925.1 Lysobacteraceae bacterium | reverse complement strand
CGACGATCCCGCTGCCGCCTTCCTTGCCCGGCACACCGCCCTGCTCGACCGGAGCCTGCCGTGAGCCGCTCGCTGACCGTCGTCTCGGGGCTGTCGGGCGCCGGCAAGACGGTGGCCCTGCGCACGCTGGAGGACCTCGGCTACTACTGCGTCGACAACCTGCCCGCCGACCTGCTGCCGGCCTTCGTCGAAAGCGTCGGCGCCGGCGACGCGCACCAGAACCTGGCGGTCGGCATCGACGTCCGCAACCACCACGCCGACCTCGGCAGCATGGGCCAATGGCTCTCGGCCGTCGGCGCGCGCGGCTACCAGCACCGGCTGGTGTTCTTCGATGCGGCCGACGAGACCCTGGTGAAGCGCTACTCGGACACCCGCCGGCGCCACCCGCTGTCTCAGCTCGGACTCGCGCTGCCCGACGCGATCGCGCTGGAGAGGCAGGTGCTGCGGCCGGTCCGCGCGCTGGCCGACCAGGTATTCGACACCTCGGCGCTGAACGTCCACCAGCTGCGCAAGCTGGTGCTCACCGAGCTCGAGGGGGGGCGCCGCCCCGGCCTGACGCTGCTGTTCGAGAGCTTCGCCTACAAGCGCGGCCTGCCGGTGGACGCCGATTTCGTCTGCGACACGCGCTGCCTGCCCAACCCGCACTGGGACCCCGCCCTGCGACCCCTGACCGGCCGCGACGCATTGATCCAATCGCATTTCGCGGGCCTCCCCAACGTCCAGGCCTATGTGGCGGAGGTGCGGGACTTCGTCGCCCGCTGGCTGCCCCGCTTCGAGTCGGAGAGCCGCAGCTACCTGTCCGTGGCCTTCGGCTGCACCGGCGGCCGCCACCGCTCGGTGTACCTCGCCGAGACGCTGGCGGGCTGGTTCCGCGCCCACGGGCGCGAAGGCGCGCTGACCTTCCATCGCGAACTGGAGTGATCCCGGCGACTTGCCGGGCCGCCGCGGCGGTTTGCTAAGGTGCGGGCATGGCCGTCGGCATCCTCCTCGTGACCCATCCCGGCGTCGGCATCGCCCTGCTCGACACCGCCACCCGCCTCCTCGGCAAGCTGCCGCTGGCGGCCTTGGCGTACGAGTTGCCCTTCGACGCCGACCTCGCCGCGCAGCTGCCCCGTGCCAGCGCCATGTTGAAGCGGGTGCAGGGCGAGGACGGCACCCTGCTGCTGACCGACGTCTACGGCGCATCGCCCGCACGGCTCGCGCTGCAGCTCGCCCAGATCGCGGGGCCCTGCCGTCGCGTCGCGGGCCTGTCCGTGCCGATGCTGCTGCGGGTCATGAACTACGGCGAGCAGGGTCTCGACGACCTAGCCCGGACCGCCGCCAATGGCGGCCGCAACGGGGTGGTGCTGGACGATGCTTGAGCGCGAGATCCCGATCGTGAACCGCCTCGGCCTGCATGCACGGGCCTCGGCCAAGCTGGTCCAGCTGCTCGCCGGCTTCAAGGCGCAGGCCACGCTGAAGGCGGCGGGCCGCGAGGTCAACGCGAAGTCGATCATGGGCGTGCTGCTGCTGGCCGCGGGCCACGGCAGCACGGTCGTGTTGCGCGTCGACGGCCCCGACGAGGCCGAGGCGCTGGCCGCGGCCGAGGCGCTGTTCGCCCGCCGCTTCGACGAGGGGAGCTGATGCGGCGCGCGCTGCAAGGCGTCGGCGCGTCCAAGGGGCTGGCCCTCGGACGGGCCCGCGTCCGGCACCCGCATGCCTTGCAGATCGCCGAGGAGACCATCTCGCCAGAGCACGTGGACGCCGAACTGGCCCGGCTGGACGGCGCGCTGGAGGCGGCGCGCGTGGAACTCGCCGGGCTGCGCGGGCGCCTGCACGGCACGCTGGCCCAGGAGATCGGGGAGTTCCTCGACCTCCATGTGCTGATCCTCGACGACCCCGAGCTGCGCGAGGGGCTCCGCGACCTGATCCGCACCGGCCGCTATTCGGCCGACTACGCCCTGAAGCTGCAGCGCGACCGGCTGGCGCAGGCCTTCCAGGCCATGGACAACGACTACTTCCGCGTCCGCCTCGACGACCTCGACCATGTCATCGGGCGCGTCCATGCCGCGCTGCACCGCCGCGAAGACGACGGCGTGATCGGACTCGCCGGCGAGATCCTCGTGGCGGACGACATCGCGCCCGCGGAACTCGCGGAGCTGTCGCGACGGCAGCTGGTGGCCGTCGTGACGCGCACGGGGAGCCCCCTCTCGCACAGCGCCATCATTGCGCGCGGACTGCACCTGCCGATGGTGGTGGGCTGCGCGGACGCGCTCTCCCATGTCAACGACGGCGACGCGCTGGTGCTCGATGGCCGGGACGGCCTCATCGTGGTCGAGCCCGACGCCGACGACCTCGCGCGCTACCGCGCGCTGAAGGCGAAGATCGAGCGCAAGCGCGCCAGCCTCGAGCGCCTGCGTCGCGCACCGACGAGGACGCGCGACGGCATCGACATCGGGCTGCACGCGAACGGGGAGCGCCGCGAGGAGATCGCGGAGGCCTTGGCGGCCGGCGCCGACGGCATCGGACTGTTCCGCACCGAGTTCCTGTTCATGGGCCGCGCGACCGTGCCCGACGAGGAGGAGCAGTTCCTCGCCTACCGGGACGCGGTCCTCGGGATGGCCGGGCGGCCGGTTACGCTGCGCACGCTGGACCTCGGGGCGGACAAGGCCGACAGCAGCGGGCTGGCCCTGCGCAACGAGCCGAACCCGGCGCTCGGGCTCCGCGGCGTGCGGCTCTCGCTGTCGCGGCCGACCCTGCTCGATGCCCAGCTGAGGGCGATGCTGCGCGCCTCGGCCTTCGGCCCGGTGCGCATCCTCGTGCCGATGGTCACCGCGCGCGAGGAGATCGACGCCGTGCGCACTCGCCTGCACCTGCTGGCGTCGCGCCTCCGCGACGAGGACGTGCCGACCGGCGAGCGCGTCGCCTACGGGGTGATGGTGGAGGTGCCCGCGGCGGCGCTGACGCTGGCCGATTACGCGGACCTCGTCGACTTCGCGGCCGTCGGCACCAATGACCTCGTCCAGTACCTGCTGGCCGCCGACCGCACGCACGAGGCCCTCGACGGCCTCTACAGCGAACGCCACCCGGCGGTGCTGCGCCTGTTGCACCAGCTGTTCGCGCAGGCCCGCGACGCCCGGCTGCCGATCCACGTCTGCGGCGAGTTCGCCGGACGTGCGGAGGATGTGCCGCTGCTGCTCGCCCTCGGACTGCGCGATTTCAGCGTGCATCCCGGCGCGGTGCTGGAAGTGCGCGAAGCGATCCGCGCAGCGGACGTCGGCAAGCTCCGGCGCCGGGCCGCGTCGCTGCTGCAGTGCCGTGAGCGCACCGAAGTGGAACGCTGGCTGGAGCGGGCGCGCGCCCTCTGAAGCCCCCGCGTCGCGCCCGGCCGGTCATGGCAGCGGGCAGACCAGCGCGGGCATCGGCTGTGCCGCGACGACGAGCCGGGTGTTGCGATCGACCATGAGGATGAAGAGGCCGGGACGCCCCCACGCCTCCGTGACCTGCTCGCCCTCCGCCTCGTTGTGGCGGGCCCAGATGGATCCGTTGCTGCGCTCGAGGTGGAAGTCGAACTTCGGGTCAGGCCAGTCCCTCGCCTGCCATCGGACGCGCACGGCATAGGGTTGAGCCGAGTCGCAGGCCGGCGATTGGGGTAGGGCCTCGAGTTCAAGGGTGACGCCGTCCATCGCCATGGGCTCGGTCGGCACCAGCGGTTCGGGGGTGCAGGCGGCGGCGGTGGCAGCAAGCAGCAACAAGGCGACGGGGCGACGCATGGACAGGATGCCGGCGAGGGGGTCGCCAGCGTGCCGCCCCCCCCATCGTCATGCAAGCGTGGCTGGGCGCGGGGGTGCGCAGCGGCCATAATGCGCGCGCCCTGCACGCTCGGGACCCGCGATGGCCGACGCCGCCCGCCACGAACGCACCGCCCACCAGCTGCGCATGCTGTCGGAGTCCCTCGACAGCGGGCGGCTCGG
>JAJTHD010000311.1 GCA_021297925.1 Lysobacteraceae bacterium | reverse complement strand
CGTCGGCGGCAGGGCCCCGGGATCGAAGCCATGGTCGGACGTGATCTGCCCATCGCCGTCGGGGACGAAGGTCACCTGGGCTGGCCGGGTGCGTTCGGCCAGGGCGAGCAGGCCGGGGTATCCCGGTCGGGGCGGCGCGAACGGATTGCCCTCGATGTTGAACTCCACGCCCGTCGGAAGTGCCGCGGCGATCTCGACGACGTCCTCGGCCGTGATGTGGCGTCGGTCGGGCCGGGGGTGCACCGTGATGCCACGCACGCCGGCAGCAACGGCACGCCGGACGAAGGCCACCGGGCTGGGCAGCGCGCCGCCGCGGGAATTGCGCAGCACGGCGATCTTGTTGACGTTCACGCTCAGCAGGGTCATCGGGTGCTCCCGGGGCAAGCCGAGGAGACTGCCCCGCCGACGGATCCGCGGCAAGCGCGGTGCGACGCCACATGCGCGCGACCCCGGGCCGTGGCCATAATGCCGCCATGTCCGCCATCGCCGTCCGCCGCCGGTTCGCGTCGATCGCCGCCGTCGGCGCCATGCTGCTTGGCGTCCTCCTCCCGTGCCTGTCCGGCCCCGCGTCGGCGGTAGGGATCGCCGGCACGCCCATCGTCCAGCGCATCGGTCCTCAGGAGTATCGCGCGGCGCCGACCTTGTGGTCGCTGGCGGCTGCGCCGGGGAAGCTCTACGTGGCATCCGCCGACGGGGTGCTGATCCATGATGGCGCGGGCTGGGAGATCGTGCCGCTGCCCGTCGGACTCAACGCCACGCTGGTGCGCCGTCTCCCCGACGGCACCGTGATGGTCGGCGGATACGACACCTACGGCCGCCTCGAGCACGACCCCGTGAACGGCTATCGCTATGTCGACCTGCTGGCCAGCAGCGGGCTGCCGGAAAAGTCGCGGCACCTCGGGCCGGTTTGGGAGATCGTGCAGACGCCCGAGGGCATCTTCATCCAGTCGATGAATTTCCTGCACCTGCTGCCGGCCAACGGCGGCGACGTGCGCAGCTGGCCGATGGGCCCCGACATGCGGTCCCTGATCGCGTTCGGTGGCGACCTGTACGCCCGCGTGCAGGGCAAAGGCATCGGCTGGATGCGCAACGGCGAGCTGATGCTGATCCCGGGGGGCGAGACCTTCGCGGACAAGCCGGTGTCGTCGATCCTGGCCTGGGGCGGCAGCCGCTACGTGGTGGCCGCGAGCGGCGTGTGGCGGATCGACGATGGTGGCGTCAGCCAGGTCGCGGCATGGCCGAAGCCGGAGCTCCCCGTCTACGTGACCTTGCCCCTTGACGGCGGGGGCTTTGTCGTCGGCACCGAGGACGGCGAGGTGGTCCATGTCGATGCGGGCCTGCGCGTCCGACAGTTCGTGAAGCTCGCCGACCAGGCGATCGCGGACCTCGCGCGCGATCCGGAGGGCGTTCTCTGGGCGGTGACGGAGACCGAAGTGCTGCGGATCGGCCTGCCGTCGCCGTGGTCGATGCTGGGCGAAACGGAGGGCGTGCAGGGGCTCGTCAACGACACCGCCGAGTTCGACGGGGCGCTCTGGGTGGCGAGCACGCGGGGCTTGTTCCGACTGCGTGGCGACGACCAGGGACGGGTCCGCAGCGAGCGTGAAGCGTGGGTCCGGTCCGGCGCGTCGGCCCTCTTCGCGGACGAGCGCGCCCTGCTCGTCGGCGAGCGCGACGGCCTGCACGAGATCCCGGCGGGCGGGGGGCCGGTGCGCACCCTCCACCATGGAACCGGGGTGGCCCTCCTGATGCCCAGTCGGGCCGACGCGCTGCGGGTCTGGGCGCTCGCCGACGACCAGCTGCTGCTGCTTCGACACGGAAGCGCGGGTTGGGCGGTCGAGCGGCGTTGGCCGCTCGACGGCGTGGCGCCACTGGAAATCATCGAGACCCAGCCGGGGGAGCTGTGGCTCAATGACGAGCGCGGTCCGCCGCAGCGCTGGCGCTTCGACATGGAGGCGGGCCGCGTCTCGCGGGACCGCTTCGGGCCGTCCCAAGGGCTGCCCATCGACGGACCCGATCGACCGAAGCTCTACTACGTCGATGGCGCCCTCAACGCGTGGTCGAAGGGGGAGACCTATCGCCTCGATGCGGACGGCCAGCGCTTCGAGCGCATCGAGACCCCGGCGTGGACGAGGCAGCTGCAACAGCCGGGGAAGCTGAGCGTCATCGAGACCACGATGGGCCTGTTCGCGATGACGCCGCGCGACCTGCTGCGTCGCCGCGCCTCCTCGATGGAGTGGGAGCGTGTGCAGATCGGCGGTTGGTCCAGCACCGGCTTCGGCACGCCGCGGGTCAGCCGCGGCGGGGTGCTGCGCGTGCCGGTCTGGAATGGCGTGCTCCAGTACGCGCCGGACGGTCCGGTCGCCCCGCTGGCCCCGCTGGCCGTGGAGTTCGACCAGTTGCTGGTGCGCGGCGACGAGGGCGAGTGGCAGGGCGGGCAGGTCGACCGCGGGGTGATGGAGCTCCAGTCCGGCCAGGCGATCCGCATGCGCTTCGCCCTGCGCACGCTGGAGCCGGGCGCGCTCTACCGCTACCGGCTCGCCGGCGTCACGAACGAGTTCTCCGACTGGACGGACCGCGACCTGAACATCCGCGCCTTGGCGCCGGGCGAGTACGTGTTCGAAGTGGAGGCGCAACTGCCGAGCAGCCGGAGCATCACCCCCGCCCGCCTGCGCCTGTTGGTCGCGCCGCGCTGGCACGAGGAGCCCTTGCTCCGAGTGCTCGCGGGCATCGTGTTCGTGCTGCTCGCGTTCTGGGCCTCGCGGACCATCGGCCGCCGCCGCGTCGCCCGCGTCGAGGCGATGAACCGGGCCCTCGAGCAGCGGATCGTCGATCGCACCGAGGCGCTCGAGCGGGCGAACCTCCGCCTTGCCGAGATGGCCGTCGAGGACCCGCTGACCGGCGTCCAGAACCGCCGCGCGCTGGAGCAAGCGCTGGCCCGCGAGTGGGCGCGCTGCGCCGAGGCCGGGCAGCCGCTCGCGGTGCTGATGATCGACGTCGACCATTTCAAGCGCTTCAACGACGGGCACGGCCACCTCGAAGGCGACCGCATCCTCGTCGAGGTCGCCACGCTGCTGCGCAGCGGCCTGCAGGCTCCGCTGGAACTGCTCGCCCGCTACGGCGGCGAGGAATTCACCCTGCTGTTGCCGGGAGCGACCGCCGAGGCCGCGGTGCGCCGCGCCGAGCACCTGCGCGAGGCGGTCGAGCGAAGCCGCATCGGATTGACGATCAGCGTGGGCGTCGCCGTCCTCGTGCCGGGGCCGGCGTCGTCGCCGATCACGCTGCTGAAGCGCGCGGACGACGCCCTCTACGAGGCCAAGCGGCAGGGCCGCAACCGGGTCTGGCATGCCGGGGCGTGAGTCGAAGCGGCTCGCGCGACCGACCAAGGTCTGCCCGGCCTGCGCCCGCCCGTTCGAGTGGCGGAAGAAGTGGGAACGCGACTGGGACCGGGTCGTCTACTGCTCCGATGCCTGCCGCCGCGGCACGCCGCGGCGCTGAACCCCTCAGGCGACGCCGTCGCGGCGGCGGGCCTCGGCCTGCTCGCGCAGACGGCGCAGCTCCGCGGCGTCGATCATCTGCGTCTCGTCGCGGGCCTGCGCCGCCATCCTCGATCGAAGCAGCGCGACGGCCGAGCCGCCGAGCAGGCCGAGGGCGAGCAACAGCAGGAGCAGCACGACGGGCGTGCCGACCTGCAGGGTGACGGCGAGGACGAAGCACAGGGCGGCGGCGGCGGCCAGCAACCAGGCCATGCGACGGACTTCCAGAGGTGGACGGAGCCGCAGTCTAGCAGCGACCGTCCCGGGCCTCAGAGCAGGGGTGCGAGCAGGCGCGCCGCGCTGTCGAGGTAGGCCTGCACCCCGCGCGGTCGCCAGCGCGGATCGACCCGGACGGAGAGCGCGAGGTCCGCGGCGATCCGCCCGGCCAGCGCGGCGGCCACGTCGGTGTCGCGGGCCAGCACGCTGAGCTCGAAGTTCAGGAAGAAGCTGCGGGGGTCGACGTTGGCGCTGCCGATCAGCGCCGTGTCGTCGTCGATCAGCAGGGCCTTGCCGTGCAGCATCCGGGGCTGGAATTCGTCGATGCGCACGCCGGCCGCCAGCAGCTCTGGGTAGAAACTCCGGGCCGCGGCCCGGACCAGCCGATTGTCGTTGCGGCGTGGCAGCAGCACGCGGACGTCGAGCCCGCGCAGCGCCGCGGAGGTCAAGGCCAGGAGCACCGGCGCATCCGGGACGAAGTACGGGGTCATCATCCAGACGCGCTGGCGGGCGCCGTGGATGGCTTCCACGAACAGGCGGTGGATCGGCGCCTGCGCGTGGTCGGGGCCCGACGGGACGAGCTGGCAACGGATGTCGCCGCCGGCCTGCGCCGGCCAATGCCGCGGGTCGGTCAATGCCCGCCCGGTCGCGTAATGCCAGTCCTCGGCGAACACCAGCTGCAGCGCCCGGACGACGTCGCCCTCGAGGCGCAGGTGCAGGTCGTGGAAGGCCGCCGCCGAGGCGCGCTCGCTCTGCGTGTCGCTGATGTTCACGCCGCCGGTGAAGCCGATGCGGCCATCGATGACGGCGATCTTGCGGTGCGTGCGCAGGTTCAACGTGGGGCGCCACAGCAGGGGGCTGAGCGCGATCGGGTGGAACCAGCCGACTTCGGCCCCGGTCTCGCGCAGCGTGGCGAGGAAGCGTGGCGAGCACCGGCGCGAGCCGAGGCCGTCCAGCAGCAGGCGGACCTCGACGCCGGCCCGGGCACGCTCCGCGAGCAGGTCGCGCAGTCGCGTGCCGACGCCGTCCGGTTCGAAGATGTAGTACTCGAGGTGGATGGTTTCGCGGGCTGCGGCGATGGCCCCGAACAGGGCGCCGTAGGTGGACTCGCCCCCGGTCAGCAGGTCGAGGCGGGTCGCGCGCGTCGGCCCGAAGCCCGTGGTGGCTTCGACCAGCCGTTCGGCGCCCCACTCCGCCGGTTCGCCACAGGCCGGCAGGGCGGCCTGCGAGAGCGCGAGCCGGGCGCGGCCGCGCTTGAGCTGGCGCCGCTGGATCCGTTGCGGGCCCAGCCACCAGTACACCGCCCACCCGATCACGGGCAGCCACGCGAGGGCCAAGAGCCAGGCCAGGGTGGCGACGGGTTCGCGGCGCTGCCGGACGATCCACGCAGCGAGTACCCCGACGTACGCCAGCCAGACGAGGGCCAGCCACGGCGAGGCGACGGCGGCAGCGAGCCCGGCCGTCAGGGCGAGCAGCAGGTCGCCGGCGTCGATCGACATGCACGGATGCTGGCAGGGGCCGGGGCCGCGCGCCACCCGCGACGGCGACGGCGGTCCGGCGCCGACCCTTTGGCACGCGGCTTGCATCCCTTCCCGCACCCGTCCGTCGACCGACCCGCCATGTCCGACGCCATCGCCTCCGTGCTCTCTCAGATCCGCAGCTACCAGGCCCAGGTCGGTCAGGGCATGCCGCTGCCCGGCGGAGCGGGGGGCCTCGGCGGGGTTCGCGGCCCACGGGGGCCCGGCGGAGCAGGCAGCGTCGGCGGTGCGGCCGATGTCGGGGGTCCGAGCTTCGGCCAGACCCTCGGCGACG
>JAJTHD010000041.1 GCA_021297925.1 Lysobacteraceae bacterium | reverse complement strand
GTTTCGGCGCTGGCCGTGGCTTGGGTGATGAAACGCTGGCGCCGCGACCGCGCCGAGCACGCGCTGCTCCTCGAATTGCCCTCGTGGCGATGGCCGAACCCGATGGACATTGCCATCGGCCTCGTCGAGCGCGCGCGCATCTTCCTGCGCCGCGTCGGCGGCATCATCCTCGCGCTGACGATCGTGTTGTGGTTCCTGCTCAGCTTCCCCGCCGCGCCGGTCGGCGTCGCGGGAACGGCGGTGGACCACAGCTTCGCCGGGCAGATCGGCCAGGCCCTCGTGCCGTTCTTTTCCCCCCTCGGCTTCACGTGGCCGATCTGCATCGCCCTGATCGGCGCGATGGCCGCCCGCGAAGTCGCCGTCTCCTCGCTGGCCACGGTCTACGCGCTCTCCGCGGTCGACGAAGGCCACGCCGCGCAGGCGCTGGGGCCGGTGATCGCGCACGACTGGTCGCTCGCCACCGCGTTGGCACTGATGGTCTGGTTCATCTACGCGCCGCAGTGTCTCTCCACGCTTGCGACGATCCGCCGCGAAACCCGCAGCTGGCGGCAGGTCGGCATCGCTGCCGGCTACCTGTTCGCGATGGCCTACCTCGCCGCCTGGGCCGTGCACGCGGCCACGGTCGCGCTGGCCGGCGCATGAGTGCGTCGCCGGTCGAGGCTTGGCAGCACGTCGCGGTGGGCCTCGCCGTCGCCGCGAGCGTGCTCTACCTCGTTCATGCCCGCGCACCGTCGCTGTCGCGTCGATGCCGCATGGCGGTCGCAGTGCCGCTGGTCCGCGAGGGGCGGCCGGCGTGGATGAAGCGCCTCGGCCGGCGGATCGCGCCGCCGCGAACGAGGGCCGCGGCTTGCGCCGGATGCGACGGCTGCGCGTCGGGGCGCTAGCCCATCCCCCACCAGAACAGCGCGATTCCCAGCAGGCTCAGCGCGCAGCGGCGCCAGCCCTCTGGTGGCAGTCCGCGTGCCATCCAGTCCCGTTCGCGCACCCAGTGCTCGAAACCGAGCAGGGCGATCGTGGCGACCAGTAGGCCGATCTTCAGCGTTGCGGTGACGTCCTCGACCTGATGCATGCCGGACGCACGGGCGATGGCCATCATCGTGATCAGCGCAGCGAACGGTGCCACCACGACGAACAGCGGTCGATGCAGGGCCACGAGCGCCATGCCGGTGAAGGCCATCGCAACCCCGGTGTTCTCTCCCGGCAGGAGGCCGATCCACGCGCATGCGGTGGCCGCTGCACCGGCCATCAGGCGCCAAAGATCCCAGCGCTGTCGAAGGATCCACGGCGATGCGAGCCGAAGGCCAGACTGCGACAGTTCGACCAAGAGCCCGCCAACGACGAAGAAAAAGGCGAAGATCGAGAACATCCTGACGATCCGCGCGAGGGCCCCCGCCGGTTGCCACGCCTCCGACGCCGCCTCGCTCGCGAGGCCACCCACGGTGGCGGCCACGAAGACGGCCCCCAGCAATCCGAGGCGCAGCACGCCCAAGCGCAGGGAGTCGGCGCCGACATGGTCGGGGTTGCAGAGGGCAATCACGGTGGCGGCCTGCGACGGGATGACGCCCGCCTCGTGCCAGCGCCGCAGCCACGCCAGGAAAGGGCGCAAGGCCTCGCCGGCCGCCCGGCGCCGGCGCGGCACGGCGAACGGCAGCAGTGTCCGCCAAGGCCCGGCGTCGCGCAGGGCCACCGAGAGCCAGCGGGCCTGGGCGGCGTTGACGATGGCGCTCCGGCCGTTGCGGGCCTTCCGGATCTCCGCTTCGAGGTTCGCCACCTCGCCGGCAATCGTGTCGGCGTCGAGGGCCATCTGCAGCGGCGAGCGCCGGTCGTCCTCGCTCTCGCGGGCCGCCGCGGCCTGCCGGGCGCCGTCGAGGTGGGCGTCGATGTGGTCGAGGGCCGGGGAGAGCGCAGGGTGCCGGCGCAGTCGGGCATCGACGCCGAAGAACCCCATCAGCACGTCGACGTTCGCGCGCCGCGGAGCGATCGCTTCGACATGCTGCGCGAGCGTGTTCACCACGTGCGGGATCAGCGCCCACTTGAGGTCGATGGAGTACAGGTCCGGGTGCCCGTCCAGCCACGCATGCAGGTCGGTGGGCGACCACTGGGCCAGTTTCGGGGCCAGCGCATCGAAGAACGCGCCGAAGTCGAAGCCCGGTCTCTCGGCGCTGTCCAGGGTTGGGTCGGCCGCCGGTGGTTCCATCGGTTCCGCAGGCGGCGGATCGACGGGACGCCCCAGCTCCGGAAGGCCACCCGGCGCCTCCAAGGGGTCCGGTTCGACCGGCGGCGGTGCCTCCGCGGCCTCGCGTTCCCGCTGGCGTGCCTGCCCCAACGCCCACTCGTAGGCGTCGGTCAGTTGCTGGAGACCCGCCGGGTCCTCGTCCGGCCGCGTCGTCTTGAGCGCGCGGGCGTAGGCGCGGCGGATGGCTTTGGCGTCGGCGTCCTCATCGACGCCGAGGAGGGTCCACGGCGTCACGCTCACGGGTGGCGCCGCGCGTCGAATGCATCGAGCGCCTCCTCGAAGGCCTTTCGGTGCTGCGCGACGAGGTCGCGATCCTGCGTCATCAGTGCCGCCTGGAACTGCAGCAGCATCTGCCGCACCTGCTGACGGTCGTCGCCCAGCGATTCGGCATAGAGCCGTTCCGCCCGTGCGACGACCGCGACGTTCGGCTGCTCGTCGCGCGGATGCACCTTCAGCGCCGCCAGTTCCGCCAAGCGGCGGCGAGCCTCCACCTCGTCGAGCCCGCTGCCGTCCTGCACGACCAGGAGCTCCCGGACGACGCCCGTCTTCTGGACGCGGGCCTCGACCTGCAGTACGCCGTTGATGTCGTAGGTGAAGCGGACGTCCACCGCGCGTTCTTCCGGCTTCCCCGGCGGCAGCGGCACGTCGAGCGACCCCAGCGCGACGTTGTGCTCGACGCGGGGGTTCTCGCCCTGGAACACGTGCAGAGTCACGGCCGTCTGCTGGGCATGCACCGGGCTGTACTCGCGCATCCGGCTGACCGGGACGGTGCTGTTGCGTTCGATGATGGGATCGAAGTGGCCGTCGCTCCGCAGGCCGTTCCCGAGATCGAGGCTGATCGCCACGCCCAGCGAGTGCGGACAGACGTCGGTGAGTACCACCTCCTCCAGCGAAGCGTCCCGGGCCTTGAGGCCGGCGGCCGTGCAGGCGCCGTGCGCGATGGCCTCGTCCGGCGAGACATGGCGCAGCGGCAGGCGGCCCAGCAGCCGCGCCGCCAGCCTGGCGAGCTGCGGCATGCGCGACGCACCGCCGACCATCACGATCTCCGTCAGGTCCGGGCCGCGCAGCCCCGCATCGCGGATGGCGCGTTCGATCGGGGTGCGCAAGCGGGCCACCAGCGGCGCGACCAGGGCGTCGAACGCCGCCTCGTCGATCCCAAGGACGTGGTCGCGCCCCCGCACCGACAGAGCGATCTGGGCTTCGCGGCCCGCGCACAGCTCGCGCTTCGCCGCCTCGGCGCGCTGGCGGAGGAGGCTGGCCTCGCCGGGATGCAGCTGGGCACGGATGAAGTCCGCCGTCGCGAGCCAGCGATCCTCCAGCGCATCGGTGAAGTCGTCGCCGCCAAGGAAGTTGTCCCCTGCGCTGGCGTGCACCCTCACCACACCCTCGAAGAGTTCGAGGATGGACACGTCGAACGTGCCGCCGCCGAGGTCGAGCACCAGCACGTGCGCATCGTCCAGCCGCTCCGACAGGCCATAGGCCAGCGCGGCGGCCGTGGGCTCGTTGATCAACCGGTCTACGCGGATACCCGCCAGTTCGCCGGCGCGTCGCGTCGCGCGGCGCTGCGCATCGCCGAAGTACGCGGGCACGCTGATCACCGCCTCGCTCG
>JAJTHD010000051.1 GCA_021297925.1 Lysobacteraceae bacterium | reverse complement strand
GCTTCCTCGTAGGGCAGCAGCAGCGCTTCGTGGGACGTGTAGAAGTCGACGCGGCTGAGGTTGTCGATGGGGCCGCCCGTCACCGTCTCCATGAAGCGCACGGCATCGCCGATGCCGCTCACCATCTTCCGGTACTCCTCGGCCAGCGGCGAGCGCGCCACCCAGCCGAGGTCCCAGTACTCCGGATGGTGCAGGTCGGCGAAACCACCGTCGATCAGCGCACGCACGAAGTTCATCGTCATCGCCGAACGGGCGTGGCCCTTCACCATGCGGCGCGGGTCGGGAATGCGCGCTTCCGGCGTGAACTCCGGCGCGTTGATGAAATCACCGCGGTAGCTCGGCAGCGTCACGCCATCGCGCTCTTCGAGGTCGGCCGAGCGCGGCTTGGCGTACTGGCCGGCGAAGCGGCCGATGCGCACCACCGGCAGGCGCAGGCCGTGCACCAGCACGACGCTCATCTGCAGGAGCACCTTGAGGCGGTTCGAGATCAGGCCGCTTTCGCAGTCGGCGAAGCTCTCGGCGCAATCGCCACCCTGCAGGATGAAGCGCTTGCCCGCCTCGGCCTCGGCCAGCTGCTTGCGAAGGGCCAGCACTTCCCACGACGTGACGAGCGGCGGCAGGTTGCGCAGCTCGGCGAGCGCGCGCTCCAGCGTGTCGACATCCGGATAGGTCGGCTGCTGAAGGGCCGGCTTGGTCCGCCACGACGCACGCGTCCAACCGGCGGGCGCGTTGACGGGGGTGACGGGACGGTCCTGCGCGTTCATCGTGGCACTCGTTGGGGGCGGTCCCCGACTATGCCACGCAGGAATTCGAGTCGCGACTCGATTACGGATGCAACCTCATGACGGCCGGCCATGACGCGCGAGCCGCATCATTCACGCCCGACGCGGCCGCAGCCCGGCGACCAGCGCCCCGAGGCCGAGGAGGACGTAGCAGACCAGCGTCCACGCCGGCATCGAGAAGCCGAGGAACGTCCAGTCGATCTTCGTGCAGTCGGCCGATCCCGAGAGGGACGTGGCGATCGCATCGATCGGTCCGAGCGACTCCCACATGTAGCCCAGTCCCTGGCCGGTGCAGGAGGGGAAGGCGGACGGCGGCTGCAGCTGCAACCAGACGTGTCTCGTGGCGATGCTGGCACCCACGGCGGCGAGCAGCCCGATCAGCAGCCCGTACGCCGCCCGTCCAACGCGCGAGCTTGGGTCATGCAGCGCGGCCGCGAGGCCCAGGACGCCCATTCCCGCGAAGAAAAACCGCTGCAGCATGCAGAGCGGGCACGGGAGCATGAACATGCCATGCTCGACGTAGAGCGCGAAGCCGAGCAGGGCGGCGCAGACCGCGAAGCCGAACAGCATCTGCAGGCGGTAGGACCAAGCGAGGGGATTGGCGGACATGGTGGGCGCAGCGATCAGGGTCGCCCATTGTGGTCGCTTGGCCCCCCGGCGTGGCAAGCCGGCCGGGAGGGCCCTCATGGGGCGATGCGCGGGACGTCGACCGGCGGAAGGAGCCGCGCGGAGTACCGTCGGTCCGAAAAGTAGCTGATCTTGTCGACCATGGCCGGCTGCCCGAGGCCTTCGCAGAGCAGGATCGCCCGGCGTGCCGGCAAGGCTTTCAGCTCCTGCGGAAGCATCAGCGCGCGCTTCTCGATGACCTCGCTCCGGGTGGTGTCGCGCCCACGGCTCACGCTCTTCCGACGGACCGTCGTCGTACCGAGCATTTCCGAATAGTCGTTGGCGTCGCGCTGCTCGCGCGGCGTGAAGACGATCTGGACGGCGTGGTTGGTCAACAGGGTGCGCGCCGTCTCCTTCCCGTACACGGCATCCAACTGGGCCATGCTCTGGATCACGGGAAGCAGCCGCAGGTTGTATCCGGCCATGTAGGCCACCGCGGAGGCGATGATGTCGATGCGGCCGATGGCAGTGAACTCATCCATCAGCAAGAGGCACGGATGGCGGAGCGACGGGTCGGATTGCGGCAGGTCGCGCGTGTTCTGCTGGATCAGCTGGCTGAAGAACAGGTTGAGGATCAGCCGGGCTTCCGCCAGTTTGTTGGGCTGGATGCCGACGTAGATCGTCATGGGGCGACGGCGGACGTCGGTCAGCAGGAAGTCGTCATCGGTCGTTGCGGCGTCGAGCACCGGGTTGATCCAGGGGTTGAGCGGCTCCCGCAGCGTGCCGAGGATCGACGCGAAGGTGTCGTCCGCCTGCGACAGCAAGCCCGCGAACGCGCGCCTCGCGGCATCGCCGACGAAGGGTCGCGACGCGAGGCCACGCAGGTACGCTCGAGCGTCCAGCCCGTCGCCGACCGAGAGCCGAAGCACGGCACCCAGCGTCGGGCGGACAGGGGACGGCAATCCGGTGGCGCGGGCGTCGTCATGCTGGTCGAACAGGTAGAGCGACAGGGCGAGGAAGGCATTGCGCGCCTGGCTGATCCAGAACTTCTGGTCGTCGCCGGCGTCGGGGTAGAGCATCGCGGCGATGGCCATCAAGTCCGAGACGCGGAACGCCGGATCCGCGGAGACATAGCGAAGGGGATTCCAGCGGTGCGTGCGGCGGTCCTCGGCGAAGGGGTTGAAGAGATAGACCTCCTGCCCGATGGAACGGCGCCACCCGCTGGTCTTCTCGAAGTTCTCCTGCTTGATGTCCAGGACGACGGCGGAGCCCCGGAATTCGAGCAGGTTCGGGATGACCACGCCCACGCCCTTGCCCGAACGGGTGGGGGCCGCGAGGACCACGAACTGTTGTCCACCGAGCTTCAGCAGGCGCCCCCGGTGCCGGCCCAGCACGATCCCATGGGGATCGTCGGCGAGCAGCCCGCGGCGTGACAGTTCACGCCCGGCGGCGAACCGCGCCTCGCCATGGAGGGCCGCGGCGCGAGGACGCCAAAGCCACCACAGCACCGGCGCCACGACCAGCAGCGGCAGGCCGACGCCGAGCATCCCGCCGACGACGACCCGGCCGGCGTAAGGCGCCACGGCCGCCGCGTCGAGGTGGCGAAGGTAGCGGAGGTACAGCCCCCAGTCAGCCGCATCGGGATCGAGCCCCAGCAGCACCAGCGTCCACCAGCCCGCCGTCCAGTAGCCGGCGGCGAGGGCAAGCACGAGCAGCAGGCCTCCGGCGACGAACCCGTGGCCCGAGGGACGCGACGCCATCACTCGCCTCTCCCCGGCCTCGGCACGGCGGCCGGCGGCTCGCTGGAGATGCCGCGTGATCCGAGGCCCAACAGTTCGGGCCGGAGGGCAGGCGCCGACATCGGCACCGGTGCCGCCGAAGGCGCCGCGCCCGCCGTGTCGTAGGACGATCGATGGTACGGCTGGCCGGTCGCCATGACCCCGCCACCGCCACCGAACGCGTTGTAGCCGGTGAACGAGCCCATCACGCCGTTGAAGAAGGCGGCGGCCATCGGCGGGGTGCTGACGATCATCACGCTGAGCAGCATGCCGAGCCCGCCCTGCTGGAGCGCGCGGCTCGTGATGCCCTCGACGCCCGCCCCTCCCATGAGGCTCGACACGAAGCTCCCGAGCCAGAGCGCCCCGGCCACGCGCGTCACCATCTCGGTGGCGATCTCGACCATGAGGTTCAGAAGGACGAGCGCGAAGATCGTCCCGATGCCGTAGTACAGCCACTTCTGGAACAGGGGTTTGGTCGCGTCGAAGAGCAAAGCGAGGACGAACAGTGGTCCGAAGCCGATGAACAGGCCCATCGCGATCTTGTTGAGCAGCAACATCGCGCCACCCACCATCGCGGGCCCGGCGGTACCCACGGCGGCGAACCACATCGAGCGGGTCTTGGCGTCTTGTACGGCGGCGTCGCCGCCGGTCTGCAGGACGTCGATGCTCGACATCGCGAGTTGCATGAAGGCGAGGTTGCGATCGATCGCCGTGGCCGGCTGCTCCCGCTCCCCCGTCACGATCCAGTTCACTTCGCGCGGGAGGTCGTTGGCCAGCCATTCGAACAGCGACGTCCCGCCGATCGCCATGCCGAAGGCGAGCGACAGGATGAAGACCCGCTTCGCCGACTCGGCGAAGAACTCGAGCATGGCCTCGCGGCTCCGACCCGTCACGATGCGGAAGCCCTGCCACCAGATCCACAAGGTCATCAGGATGAGCGCGGTGGCACTGACCCACTGCAGGGCACGCGACAGGACCCCGTTGAAGGCGCTGACGATCTCGTGGTCGAGATAGTCCATCACGAGGCTGAAGAAGACTGCCTGGCCGAAGCCCGCCTGCGGTGCGAAGGCGGAGAAGTCGACGGCGGGCCAGAGATCGAGGCTCGGCATGGGGGTTCCGGTATTGGGGGTGGGGAGGATCAATCGCAGGGCTGGCCGAGGCGATCGCCGCATCCACCGTTGCCGACCCTGAGCACGGAGCGAAGGACGGCGCCCTGCACGATGGTCTCGGCGACGGCCGCGGAGAAGCCGGTCGGGCGGCTGCCCCTCAGGAGCTCCTCGGCGGCCATCCGCTGCATGGTCGCGACCGAACCCAGCATCTCGTCATAGGTGGCGATGCGCGCCTTGCCTTTCACGGCGTTGCGTTCGTAGTCGTCCTGCGCGACCTTGAGATCGACGAGGTTGGTGTCGATCTCACCCTGAGTCATGCCGGAACGCCGCGCGTCGGCGACGGCGTCCGCCTTCTCCTGCAGCAGTTCCATCTGCTTGATCATGAGGACGTTCTCGTTCCAGCGGCGGTTCTCCAGGACGACCTGCACCTCGCAGAGCTTCGTCTGCTGCTCCCGCAGGTCGCCGTTGGCATCGAAACGGATGTCGAACAGGTTCCCGAGCAGGCCGCCGATGCCGCCTCCGCTGGCACCGCAGCGCTGCTGAATTCCGTCGGTGTCGCCGCGCAGGGTGAGCTTGTCGCCCAGCTTAGGCCGGCCGCCCACGGCCTCTCGGACGCGCTCCATCGGGTTCTGCGAAAGCAGGTTGCGCCACTGCGCGATCTGCTGCTCGTAGCGCCGGAGGGTCTGGATGAACTCAAAGCGCGCTTCGACCTGTGCCATCAACTGGTTCACGTCGAACACGGGGATGCCGCTGGCCCAGGCCGGGGTTGCCGGGACGTTCAGGACGACGAGCACGGCGAACCCCATGGCGAGGAACGGACGCACGCGGCGAGGGTGACGGGACGGTAAGGTCATCGGGATGCTCCTTGCGTTGGGAATTCAGGCGAAAGCGCCGGGGGTTTGGGAAACCGCAGGTGCAGGCATCCGGCGACCCGCGCCCTTGCGTCGAGACTGGAAGTGGTCGAGCCAGTCCTCGGGACGCAGTGCATCGGGCGTCGTCCCGAGCGCCGCGGCCCGCTCGTGGAGGACGGCATGGAGGACCTCGACGTTGTCGGTCGACGCGGAGATAACGGCCAGGTGGTCGTCGAGGCCGCGCAGGTCGAGGCGGCAGACGGCGCTGGTGTGCCCCTGCTTGACGAGGAAGCAGCGCGAGCGCTCATCCAGGGCCTTGACCACCTGGAACTCGGCCTCCGTCAGCTTCAGGCCATCGCAGTAGTCGTCGCGCGAGGCGTTCGGGTTGGGCAGAAGCACGAGCGTCGCGGTCTGCTCGACCAGCGTCGCCGCGATGCTGCTCTGGAGAGCATCCTCGGGACTCTGGGTGGCGAAGATGCCGAGACCGTTTTGCTTGCGGATGGTCTTCTGCTTGTTGCGGGCGAACTCCTTGAGCCCACCTTCACCGTCGAGGATCTTCCAGAACTCGTCCATGACATAGACGAGCGGCCGGCCATCGATGAGGCCCTCCAGCCGATGGACCAGGTAGGTGATGACCGGGCTGCGGACCTCGGCGTTGTCGACGAGCTCGGTGTAGTCGAAGCCGACCAGCGACGCCCCGTCGAGGACGATGCGGTCCTCGGGATTGTCGAAGACCCAGCCGAGCGCCTGGCCCGCCGTCCACTTCCGCAGGCGGGCGAAAAGGCCGTCGTCGCCGAGGTTCGGCAGGGTCTTCTGGAGATTGGTGAGGGTGCGCAGCGCGGGCGGCAGGTCGAGGATGCCGACGACGGCACGATGCAGGTCCTCGTCCTCCCGGGTCGAGTACTCCCGCTTCCCGCAGAGCATCTTGAGCAGGCCGACGAGGAACTGCACGTTGGCCTCCGTCGGCTCGCACTGGAAGGGATTGAAGCCGGTGGGGCGCCCGTTCTCGATGGCGAAGTAGCGGCCGCCACAGGCCCGGACGAAGATCTCCGCGCCACGATCCTTGTCGAAGAAGAAGATCGTCGGCTCGGGCGCCATCTTCCGTAGCTGGCTCAGCAGGAAGTTCACGAGGGCGGTCTTGCCCGTGCCCGACTTGCCGATGACCATCGTGTTGCCGATGGCCTTCTCGCCCACCGAGTTCTCGCCGGGGTGGGTGGCGTGGAAATTGAACCAGTACGGCTGGCCGTTGGTGGCTTGAAGCACCGTCACCGCGGCGCCCCAGGGATTGCCGTTCTTCTTGCCCATCGCGAAGTTGTGCAGCGGGGCGAGGCCGAGGAAGTTCAACGAGCTGACGTTGGCGATGCGTGTCCGGCAGCGCCAGTTGCCCGGCAGCTGGGAATAGAAGGAAGCGCCGACCGCCAGGTCGTCCTTGACGGTCACGAAGCCGGCGTTCGACAGCTCGGCGCGCGCCGCGGCGATGTGCCGGGAAAGGACCTCCTGCGACTCGCCGTACAGCGCCATCGTGAAGTGGTACTCGCCGAGCACGAAGTTGCCCGACGCGAGCTGGTCCATCGCATGGTCGAGCTCAGCGATCTGGGTGAAGCTCTTGTCGCCGGAGGAGATCATCATCCCCTTGGTGCGATCGAGGACGCTCAAGGCATCCTGCCGTCCCATCGGGCTGAAGCTGTGGGTGATGACGTACTCGAAGTCCAGGTACTTCAGGCCGTTCAGGATCCCTGGCCACGTGCCGTCCGGGTACTCCTTGAGGTTGAGGATGGCGCCATAGTGATGCTTGCCCTCGGGAGTCGCGACGACGAAATCCCCGGAGCGCTCCGAGAAGAGGTGCCGGCTCGTCGGGAGGTAGTCGTAGATCGGCGCCTTGAGCACGGGCATCGGCTCGTCGCTGCGATTGAGCAGGTAGCCGTGGATCTCCAGGACTTCGGAAAAGACCTGGCCGCCACGGCCTTCGTACATCGAAAGGCGATAGGGGGCATAGTCCTTGAGCACGGCCTCCACGTTCGCGGCGAGCTCCATGGCCTTGGCCACGGCCTGTTCCTGCTCCGCCTTCAGCCGGCGCAAGTCGGTGGACTTCTCGACGAAGCGCTTGGCGGCCGCCACCACGGGGCGGTAGATCATCGTCAGGTACAGCTCGTTGACCATCAGCGTCTCGCCCGAAAGGCGCGCGTGGTAGGCATCGGACAACGACTGGTTGAAGGTCTCCCGGAATCGCGGGCCCGCCTCGAGCGCACGCCGCCGCCGGATGTCATGGACCCAGAAAGCCACGTTCGGGTAGTCCGGCGCGCGCAAGGTCTGAAGCAGCCGGTTGAACGTCTGGTGGCGGTGCTCGAGATCCGCTTCATCGCGGCCAATGAAGGGAAGCCCTCCGAGATGCCAACACACGAGGTAGTCGCCGGCGGTCGTCTTGACGACGGACGGGGCGACGTGGGTGGACAGGGTGACGTATTCACCGATGGGGGCGTCGGGGATGAAGCGTGACATGGCGGGGGCCAGGGGGTCTCGGATGGAGGGCCGATCAGTTGCCGTTCCGGCGCTCGGGTTGGCCGCGGTATCGATTGGGGGTCAGGACCCACAGGCGCTCGTGGCGGTCCACGTTGCGGATGCGCAGGCGCATTGACCAGCGGAGCCCAAGCACTCGGAAGATGAGTTCATCGCGTCGCGCCATCTGCCGCATCGCGAAGATCACCAGCGGGACCAGGAGCAGGAACTGCAGGCCGAACCACATCGCGAACAGCAGCGTGCCGCCGGCCCCGATGAAGAAGGGCACGTACGGCACGCCGAGGAACATGGCCGGGCGGGTGCATCCCCGGAACATGACGTCCTTTCGCATCGGTGGCTGCTCAGGTCCCGACGAGCATCGTGGCCAGCTGGGTGGCACCACCGATCAGCACGCCGCCGATCAGTACGGGCGCGACGTCGCTGATGCGCTTGTTGTTGAACGCGATCTGGTAGCCCGCGAAGATGATCGCGAACGTCACGACGGCGATCGAAGCGGCGTCGAGGATCGTCTCCACGTTGCCGAGGAAGTTCGTCACCGACGAGAGGGTGTCGCCGGACGAGCCGGCACCGCGGGCCGAGTTCAGGCCGCCGGACTGGGCGGAGGCGGCGCTCGCCGCCGCCGATGCGAGGACGACGAAGGCGAAGCGGGAGGCGTGGCGAAGCGGGTTCACGGACATCGAAAGCTCCTTGCGATTGCCGCGGTGGCGGCGTTGGGGGGAGGGGCCAATGGCCCCGGCGGACGC